>NZ_JBJLSH010000010.1:0-88499 GCF_050871905.1 Kineococcus haloalkalitolerans | reverse complement strand
CGGAGGCCCGCCGCCGCCCCCCCGCCCGCCCCCCCCCCCCCCCCCCCCCCCCCCCCCCCCCCCCCCCCCCCCCCCCCCCCCCCCCCCCCCCCCCCCCCCCCCCCCCCCCCGACGGGGTGGTGGCGCGCTGGGGAGCTGACCCCACCCGCTCACCCCCCGTGGTGATCATGGACGCGTCCGCCTCGGACACATCCATGATCACCGCTCGGGACCTGCGGCCCCCTCCCACCTCCGTGATCTTGCTGGGACTCCCAGCGAGATCACGGCGGGAGGGTGGGGTGGAGGGGCGGCGGGGGGCGGGGCGGGGGTGCGGCAGGGTGGGGGAGTGAGCTCCCTGCAGCTGCTGCTCCTGCTCGACCTCCTGGGCGTCTTCGCCTTCGCCCTCGACGGGGCGCTCACGGCCATGCGGGCGGCCCACCTGGACCTCTTCGGCGTCGTCGCCCTCGGCGTGGTCACCGCCATCGGCGGCGGCCTGCTGCGCGACGTGCTGCTGGGCAACCTGCCGCCCAACAGCTTCCGCACCTGGTACTACCTGGCCACGGCCACCGCCGGGGCCCTCCTGGCGTTCGTCGGGCACCGCGTCCTGGCTCGGCTGACGCGGCCGCTGCTGCTGTTCGACACCGCCGGGCTGTCGCTGTTCTGCGTCACCGGCGCGCTCATCGCCCTCGAGGCCGGCGTCGGCGCCGGCCAGGCCGTGCTGCTGGGCTGCCTCACGGGCGTCGGCGGCGGCACGATCCGCGACGTCCTCGTCCGCCGCGTCCCCTCGATCCTCACCGGCGGCCTCTACGCCGTCCCGGCGCTGCTGGGTGCGGTCGTCGTCGTCGCCGGGGTGGAGGCGGGCGCCGACCCGCTCGTGCCGGCGCTCGTGGGTGCCGCGGCGTGCGCGGCGCTGCGCATCGCCGGGGTCGTGCGCGGCTGGCACGCGCCGCGCGCCACCCTCACCTCGCCGCGCGAGCTGGACTGACGCGCCGGGCGCCCCGGGTCCCCGGGGCGCCCCGCGTCACTCGTCGACGATCTCGCAGAGCACGCTGCCGGTCGTCGTCGTGTCCCCGGCCTTCGCGGTCAGCCCCCGCACGGTGCCGGCGCGGTGCGCCGTCAGCGGCTGCTCCATCTTCATCGCCTCCAGCACCGCGACCAGGTCGCCCTGGGCGACCTGGTCCCCGTCCGCCACGGCGATCTTGACGATGGTGCCCTGCATGGGCGTCACGAGCGCCTGCGGGTTCGCGGCCGAGCCGCCGCCCTGCTGCTCGCGCTTGCCGCGCCCGCCGCGGCCCCGGCCGCTGCGGGTGGTGCTGCGGTAGGCGCGCGCGATGGCGCTGCCGGCCGCGGCGCCCGCGCGGGAGATGTCGTGCCCGGCGCGCGAGAGCTGGGCGTTCAGCTGCTCGACGGGGATCGACACCTCCAGCCGCTTGCCCGCGACCTCCACGACGATCGTCTCCCGGTGCCCGGCCAGGTCCCCGCCCGGCTCGTGCGCGCCGGCGCCCGGCAGCTGCGAGGCGTCGAACTCCGTCTCGATCCAGCGGGTGTGCACGGAGAACTCCTCCGCCGACGCGAACGCCGGCGTGCGCACCACCGCGCGGTGGAAGTCCAGCACCGTCGGCACGCCCTCGACCTGGAACTCGGCCAGCGCGCGCGCCGCGCGGGACAGCGCCTGCTCGCGCGTGCTGCCCGTCACCACCAGCTTGGCCAGCAGCGAGTCGAAGTCCTGCGAGACCTCCACACCGCCGCTCACGGCGGCCGAGCGCGGGTCGATGCCGGTGTCCACCCGCACGCCCGGGCCCGAGGGCAGCGAGAAGCGGGTCAGCTTGCCCGGGCGCGGCAGGAACCCGGCCGCCGGGTCCTCGCCGTTGACGCGGAACTCGATGGAGTGCCCGCGGGTCTGGACGCTGTCGTAGCCCAGCGGCTCGCCGCGCGCGATGCGGAACTGCTCCAGGACCAGGTCGATGCCGGACACCTCCTCGGTGACCGGGTGCTCCACCTGCAGGCGCGTGTTGACCTCCAGGAACGCCAGCGTCCCGTCGGCGGCGACCAGGAACTCCACCGTCCCCGCGCCCACGTACCCGGCCTCGCGGACGATCGCCAGCGACGCGCGGCGCAGCTCGGCGTCCTGCTCGGCGCTCAGGAACGGCGCCGGGGCCTCCTCCACGAGCTTCTGGTGCCGGCGCTGCAGGCTGCAGTCGCGGGTCGAGACGACCACCGCGCCGCCGTGCGCGTCGGCCAGCACCTGCGTCTCCACGTGCCGCGGGCGGTCCAGGTAGCGCTCCACGAAGCACTCCCCGCGCCCGAACGCGGCCTCGGCCTCGCGCACCGCCGAGGCGTACAGGTCGGCGACCTCCTCGCGCCGGCGCGCCACCTTCAGCCCGCGCCCGCCGCCGCCGAACGCCGCCTTGATGGCGATGGGCAGGCCGTGCTCGTCGGCGAAGGCCAGCACCTCGTCGGCGCCCGAGACCGGGTCGGCGGTGCCGGCGACCAGCGGGGCGCCGGCGCGCGCGGCCAGGTGGCGGGCGGAGACCTTGTCGCCGAGGGCCTCGATGGCCGACGGCGGCGGGCCGATCCACGTCAGGCCCGCGTCGAGGACGGCGCGGGCGAAGTCGGCGTTCTCCGACAGGAACCCGTAGCCGGGGTGCACGGCGTCGGCGCCCGAGCGGACCGCCACGTCGATGATCTTGCCGATGTCCAGGTACGACTCGCGCGCCGACGTGCCGCCCAGGGCGTACGCCTCGTCGGCCATCCGCACGTGCAGGGCGTCGCGGTCGCCCTCGGAGTAGACGGCGACGGAGGCGGTGCCCGCGTCGCGGGCGGCGCGCACGATCCGGACGGCGATCTCCCCGCGGTTGGCCACGAGGACCTTGGTCACCGCCCCCGGTGCCACGAGCGGCGTGCGCTGGGCGTCCGTCCGCGGCGTGCTCGGCTCGGGGGAGGTCATGCGGCGTCTCCGTGCGGGTTCGTCTGCGGGGCTGGCTGGGGCGGGGCTGGCGGTGGGGCGACGGCTGAGACTACTGCCCGCCGCCCGGTGCGCCCGTCGTCGCGCCGGCGCGCAGTTCGGGGCGCCACAGGTCCGTCCACACCACGCCGGCCTCGCGCAGCAGCTCGCGCAGCATCGGCAGGGAGATGCCGACGACGGCGTGCGGGTCGCCCTCCACGCCGCGCACGAACGCCCCGCCCAGCCCGTCGAGGGTGAACGCGCCGGCCACGGCCAGCGGCTCTCCCGTGGCGACGTACGCGGCGACCTCCTCGTCGGTGACGTCGGCGAAGTGCACCGTCACCGACGCGACGCCGCCCAGCGTGGCGCCCGAGCCGTCCTCGCGGGCGTCGACGACCCAGTGGCCGGTGTGCAGGACGCCGCTGCGCCCGCGCACCGCGCGCCAGCGCTCGACGGCCTGCTCCGCGTCGGCCGGCTTGCCGTGCACCTGCGGGCCGTCCGGGCCGGTGACCTCCAGCACGGAGTCGCAGCCGACGACCAGGGCGTCCTCGGGCAGGTCGTCGCGGGCGGCGACCTCCTCGGCCTTGGCGCGGGCCAGGACCAGGCACACGTCCTCGGCGTCGGTGACGCCGTAGCGGGCCACCACGGCGGGCTCGTCGACGCCGCTGACCACGACGTGCGGGTCCAGGCCCGCCGAGCGCAGCGTCGCCAGGCGGGCGGGGGAGGCGGAGGCGAGCACGATCGTCGGCACGTCCCCATCCTCCCAGCCCGCGCCGGTGCCCCCTCCCGCCCCGCTGCCCCCGCTCGCCCGCTCGCCCGCCGTGATCTTGCAGGGAAACCCTGCAAGATCACGGCGGGGGTCTGCCGTGGTCGTGGACGGGTGAGCGCTCCACCGTCCATGATCACGGCGGGGGAGGGGCGTCAGGGGAGCAGGGCGGTGCGCAGGACGTCCAGGCCGACGGAGCCGACGTCCAGGGCGCGGCGGTGGAAGGCGCGCAGGTCGAAGGCCGCGCCCTCGCGCGCACGCACCCCCTCGCGCAGCTGCGACCACAGCCGCTCGCCGACCTTGTACGAGGGCGCCTGCCCCGGCCAGCCCAGGTAGCGGCTCAGCTCGAAGCGCAGCACGTCGTCGTGCACGCCGCAGTTGGCGCGCAGGTACTCCCACGCCGCGCCGTACGTCCACGCCCCGCCGCCGGCCTCGGGCGGGGCGGTGAACCCGCAGTGCACGCCCAGGTCGACGACCACCCGCGCGGCCCGCAGCAGCTGCGCGTCGAGCATCCCCAGGACCTCCCCGGGCCCGCGCAGCAGGCCCAGCTCGCCCGCCAGCCGCTCCGCGTACAGCGCCCAGCCCTCACCGTGCCCGGACACCCAGCAGCCCGAGCGCCGCCAGCGGTTCAGGACGTCGCGGCGCGCGGCCGTCACACCCATCTGCAGGTGGTGGCCGGGCACGCCCTCGTGGTGCACGGTCGTCGCCTCGCGCCACGTGCTGAACGTCGTCTGCCCCGGCGGCACCGCCCACCACATGCGCCCGGGCCGGGTCAGGTCCTCGCTGGGGCCGGTGTAGTAGATGCCGCCGGACGTCGTGGGCGCGATGCGGCACTCCAGGACGCGCACCTCCCCGGGCACGTCGAACGCCGTGCCCGCCAGCGCCGCGACGGTGGCGTCGGAGCGCTCCTGCATCCAGTCGCGGAAGGCCGCCGCGCCGTGCACGAGACCGGCGGGGTCGGCGTCCAGGACGGCCTCGGCGGCCGCCACGTCGGGCGACCCGCAGACCTCGCGCGCCACGTCCGCCATCTCCGCGCGCACGCGGGCGACCTCCGCCAGCCCCCACGCGTACGTGTCGGCCAGGTCGACGCGGGCGCCGAGGAACCACTGCGACCACAGGCGGTAGCGGTCGGCGCCCACGGCGTCCCGCTCCGGGGCCAGCGGCAGGAGCTCCTCGCGCAGCACCCGCGCCAGGTCGCCGTAGGCGCCGGCCGCGGCGGCCGCGCCGGCGGCCAGGTCGGCGCGCACGGCGTCCGGCACGCCCGGCCCGGACGTGGCGGCGGAGGCGGCGAAGGCGTGGAAGAAGCCGTCGGCGGCGGCGTGCTGGTCGGCCTCGGCGGCGCACTCGACGACCTGCCGGCGCGCGGCCACCCGCCCGCGCGCGGCCGCCTCCCGCAGCGACGCGCAGTACCCCGCGACGGCCTCCGGGACCGCGGCCAGCCGGGCGGCCGCGTCCGCCCGGTCCTCGACCGTGCTGGTGGGCAGGAGGTCGAAGACCATCCGCAGGTCCTGCACGGGGCTTGCGATGACGTTGAGGTCGCCCAGCGTCTCCCCGGCCTCGTGCAGCGCCACCTCCAGCGACAGCCGCTCGGTGAGGGCGGCCGCGGTGACCCGGTCGACGTCGTCGGCGGCGGGGGTGGCGGCGACCTCGCGCAGCGTCGCCCGGGACAGGTCGGCCAGGGCCTCCAGGCCGGCGGGCGAGCGGTCGCCCAGGCCCGGGACGGCGTCGGGGACGCCCAGCGACAGCGCGAGCGCCGGCTGCAGCCGCAGCTGGCGCTCCAGGTGCCGCTCGGCGACGGCGTCCAGGGCGGTGGGTCGGCGCGCGCTGCTCACGCGCCGACCCTAGGCGCGGTCAGGACGCGGGGGTGGCCGTCCCCGCCGCGTCGGCGGCCGCGGCCGCGTCGGCCAGCAGCGGCACCAGCCGGTCCAGCTGCCACGGCAGGTTCAGCACGGTGGCCGAGGTGGCCGAGACCAGCGACTCGTCCTCCAGCCACGCCACCGCCCCGGAGGCCACCGCGGGCATCGTCGAGTAGACCGGGTCGGCGGTGAACTCGGCCTCGGGCAGGCCGTAGCCGATGACGATGTCGGAGTCGATGTCGCGCACGTTCTCCTTGGACACCTCGGTGTAGAAGGCGTCGACCTGCTCGCCGAGGGCCGTGACGCCCGGGGCGTCCTCCAGGCCGAGGTCGTGCAGCAGGTCGACCCGGCTGTCGCCGGGCAGGTAGACGTACAGGAACTCCGTCGTCGGGGACACGTACGCGATCGTCTTGCCGGCCAGCTCCGGGTTGTCGTCGCCGCGGGCGGCCAGGTCGGCCTCGGTCTCCTCGACGAGGGCGCGCGCGTCCTCCTCGCGGCCGACCGCGCGGCCCACGAGCAGCGTCTGGTCCTGCCAGCTCGTCTGCCACGGCGCCGTCGGGTAGGCGACGGTGGGGGCGATCTGGCTGAGCGCGTCGTACTCGGCCTGCGTCATGCCGGAGTAGACGCCCAGCACGAGGTCCGGCTGCTGGGCGGCGATCTCCTCGATCGGCAGCTCGCCGGAGTCGGGGCTGGCGATGAAGGTGGTCGTCTCCGGGTCGAAGTGCCCCTCCCACCACGGGTACGTGCCGTCCTCCAGGCCGCCGTAGGTCACCTCGGGGACGGCCACGGGCTGCAGGCCCAGCGCCCACAGGACGTCCTGCGAACCCCAGCCGACGCACACGATCCGCTGCGGCGCCGAGGGGATCTCGGCGGTGCCGAGGGCGTGCTCGACCGTGACGGGGAAGCCGGTGGCCTCGGCGGGCGCGGAGCTCCCGGCGCCCGGGGTGCCCGTGGTGGTCTCGTCGCTGCCGCAGGCCGTGGCGGTCGCGAGGGCGGCCAGCGGGGCGGCGAGCAGCAGGGTGCGGCGGGAGGCGTGCAGGGCCACGGACGGGCTCCTTCTGGGGGGGCGGTGGGGGGACGGTCGGGGTCGGGCGGTGGCGCCGACGGGGACAGCGTAGGGCAGGGTAGGACAGGCTCACCTCATCGGTCGACGACGGGCCGCGGGGGCCGCGCGTAGGGTGGCCGCGTGCCCGGTGCCTGGACCGACCTGGACCGACCGCCGCTGGACGGGCGGGCCCTGCGCCGCGCGCTCGTCGGCCCCGGCGGCTGGAGCGCGCTGGAGGTCCTCGCCTCCACCGGCTCCACCAACGCCGATCTGCTGGCCCGCCCGGACGCGCCCGCGGGCACCGTCCTCGTCGCCGACCACCAGAGCGGCGGGCGCGGCCGGCTGGGCCGCACCTGGCAGGCCCCGCCGCGCTCCTCGCTGGCCGTCTCGGTGCTGCTGCGTCCCGCCGCCGACGGCGTCGCGCGCGAGCGCTGGTCGTGGCTGCCGCTGCTGACGGGTCTCGCCGTCGCCGACGCCCTGGGCGCGCTCGACGTCCGCCCCCGGCTGAAGTGGCCCAACGACGTCCTGCTGGACGCGGCCGGCGGCCCGGCCAAGGTGTGCGGCGTCCTCGCCGAGGTGCGCGGGGACGTCGTCGTCCTCGGCGCGGGCGTCAACGTCGCCCAGCGCCGCGACGAGCTGCCGCCCCCGCCGGACGTCGGGGACGCGGGGGACGCCCCGGTGCCCCCGACGTCCCTGGCGCTGGCGGGCGCGGGCAGCACCGACCGCGACACCGTGCTGCGCCGGTACCTGCGGGCGCTGCGGACGCGCCTGGACGCCTTCGCCGCGGCCGGCGGCGACCCCGCCGCCTGCGGGCTGCTGGCCGACTACCGCGCGGCGTGCGCCACGCTCGGCGCGGACGTGCGCGTGCACCTGCCCGACGGGACGGTGCTCACCGGGCGGGCCGAGGACGTCGACGCCGACGGGCGCCTCGTGGTGCTGGACGCCTCAGCGGGCGGCGGCGGAGCCCGGACGGCGGTGGCTGCCGGGGACGTCGTCCACGTCCGCCCCGCCGCCGGCTGAGCCACCGGACGGGCCGGCGTCGAGCGGGCCGCGCCCGGTGGTGTCCCGCGCGCCGTCCCCGCGCCGCCCGGGGTCGACCTCGGCCTCGACCTCGTCGGCCAGCTCCTGCACGAACACGAAGCGGCGGTAGGCCCACCAGCGGAACAGGGTGCCCAGCACCAGGCCGACGCCCTTGGCGGACACGTTGGTCGCCACGGGCCCGCGCAGCCCCAGCACGTAGTACGTGAAGCCGAGGCAGGCCACGGAGATGAGCAGGCCGACGGCGTTCATCACCGCGAACAGCAGCAGCTCCCGGCCCGCGGCCGCGCGCCGGCGGTGCCGGAACGTCCAGTAGCGGTTGCCCAGCCAGGCGAAGACGGTGGCCACGACGACCGCGATCGCGTTGGCGGTCAGCGGCTTGTGGTGCAGGACCCCGACGCCGTCGGGCCCGGCGAAGCGCAGCAGGTTGAAGGTGCCGGTGTCGACGACGAAGGCGAGGGCGCCGACGACGCCGAACTTCGCGGCCTCGCGGGCGAGGACCTCGTAGGTGTCGCGCAGCCGCTGCACCAGCCCGCGCCGCGGGCCGGGGTGCTGCCCGGTCCCGTCGGTCCGGGTGCTGTCGGTCCGGGTCTCGTCGGGCCCGGCGTCTCCCACCACGGTGAGCGTCGCTCCGTCCTGCTCGTCGTCCACGGCGCCCGCGGGCGCCGCGCGGCCCGGTCGGGGCGCGGTCAGCGAGTGTGACCCACCCGCCTGTGAACCGCGGGGGACGACGCGCCCGCTCAGCGCTGCTTGCGCGAGCGCGACGGCTCGAGGCGGTCCTCCATCTTCATGGCGCCGACGATGCCGACGGTGACGAGCACCACGCACGCGATGACGGTGAGCACTGACCCGAGTCCCTTCCCTGGGGCTGCGCGGCGGTCGCCGACGCGGTGCCAGCCTCGCGCAGGGATGCCCAGGTGGCACCTGGGAAGCGGACTGCCCACCAGATCGTACTGTCTCCGTGATCCCATCGTCGCTCTACGTGCGAACTTGACCTCTTCGCGCCGTGATCATGGACGAGTGGGCCTTCACCCGTCCGTGATCACGGCGGGGGAGGGGGGCGGGGAGGGGATGGCCTACGCTCGGCGGGCGTGACGAGCGCGACCGCCGGCAGCCCCGGGACAACCCGGCCCGACCCCGCCCCGTACGAGCGTCCCGGCGGGTTCCCCGTCGTCGGCGTCGTCGGCGGCGGCCAGCTCGCGCGGATGATGCAGCCGGCGGCCGTCGCGCTCGGCCTGCGGCTGCGCGTGCTGGCCGAGGGCCCCGACGTCAGCGCCGCCCAGGTCATCACCCCCGCGCCCGTCGGCGCCGCCGGTGACGTGGACGCCCTGCGCGACTTCGCCGCCGCGTGCGACGCCGTCACCTTCGACCACGAGCACGTGCCCGCCGAGGGTCTGCGCGCCATGGCGGAGCTGACCAGCGTGCAGCCCGGCGAGGCCGCCCTCGTGCACGCCCAGGACAAGCTCGTCATGCGCGAGCGCCTCACGGCCCTCGGCGTGCCGTGCCCGCGCTGGGCGCCCGTGGCCGGGCGCGCCGACGTCGAGGCCTTCGCCGCCGACGCCGGCTGGCCCGTCGTGCTGAAGACCCCGCGCGGCGGCTACGACGGCAAGGGCGTGCTCGTCCTCGACGGGCCCCCCGGGACCGGCCACGACGACGGCTGGGCCACCGCCGACGCCTGGTTCGCCGACTGGGCCGGGCGCGGGCCGCTGCTGGCCGAGGAGCACGTCGCGTTCGTCCGCGAGCTCGCCGCGCTGGTGGCGCGCAGCCCCTCCGGGCAGGCCGCCGCCTGGCCCGTCGTGGAGACCGTGCAGCGCCGCGGCGTCTGCCACGAGGTCACCGCCCCCGCCCCGGACCTGGACCCCGGCCTGGCCGCGCAGCTGACCGACGCAGCGCTGCGGATCGCCGGCGGCCTCGGCGTCACCGGCGTCCTGGCCGTGGAGGTGTTCGAGGTCGAGCGCGGCGGGCGCCGCGAGGTCCTCGTCAACGAGCTGGCGATGCGCCCGCACAACTCCGGGCACTGGACCATCGACGGGTCGGTCACCAGCCAGTTCGAGCAGCACCTGCGCGCCGTCCTGGACCTGCCGCTGGGCGGGACCGCCGCCCGCGCGCCGTGGACCGTCATGGTCAACGTGCTGGGCCCCGACGCGGTCGACGAGCGGCACGAGGACCTGTACCGCTCCTACCTGCACGTCATGGCGCACGACCCGGACGTCAAGGTGCACCTGTACGGCAAGGAGCAGCGGCCCGGCCGCAAGCTGGGGCACGTCACCGCCTACGGCGAGGACCTGGACACCGTCCGCGCGCGCGCCCGGCACGCCGCGGCCTTCATCGCGGGGGAGATCGACGAGTGAGCGAGCAGCAGCGGGCCCGGGTGGGCCTGGTCATGGGGTCCGACTCCGACTGGCCCGTCATGGAGGCGGCCGCGCAGGCGCTGGAGGAGTTCGGCGTCCCGTACGAGGCGGACGTCGTCTCCGCCCACCGCATGCCGCACGACATGGTCGCCTGGGGCGCCTCGGCCGCCGAGCGCGGCCTGCAGGTCGTCGTCGCCGGCGCGGGCGGCGCCGCGCACCTGCCGGGGATGCTCGCCAGCGTCACCCCGCTGCCCGTGATCGGCGTGCCCGTGCCGCTGCGGCACCTGGACGGCATGGACTCCCTCCTGTCCATCGTGCAGATGCCCGCCGGTGTGCCCGTGGCCACCGTCTCCATCGGCGGCGCGCGCAACGCCGGCCTGCTGGCCGTGCGGGTGCTGGCCGCCACCGACGAGGGCCTGCGCGCGCGGATGGTGGAGTTCCAGGAGTCGCTGCGGCAGACGGCCGTCGACAAGGGCGAGCGGCTGCGCGCCCGGGCCGGCCGGCCCGTCGGGTTCGGCGGCTGAGACCGGTGGCGCTGGTCACCGAGTCGCACCGCGTCGACGGCCACGACGTCCACGAGCACCGCCTCGAGGTGCCGCTGGACCGCACCGGGCGGGTGCCCGGGACGGTGAGCCTGTTCGCGCGCGAGTACGTGCGCGACGGCGGCGCGGACCGCCCCCACCTGCTGTACCTGCAGGGCGGGCCCGGGCACGGCGCCGACCGCCCCGAGCAGGTCGGCGGCTGGCTGGACCGGGCGCTGGAGGACCACCGCGTCGTCCTGCTCGACCAGCGCGGCACGGGCGCCTCCACGCCCCTGGACGCGCAGGCGCTGACCGCGGCCGGCGACGCGGCCGCGCAGGCCGACGTCCTCGCCCTGCACCGCGCGGACGCGATCGTCGACGACGCCGAGGAGCTGCGCGAGCACCTGACCGGCGGGGCGCCGTGGACGGTGCTGGGGCAGAGCTACGGCGGCTTCGTCATCACCTGCTACCTGTCGCGCGCGCCGCGGGGGCTGCGCGAGGCGTACGTGTTCGCCGGCCTGCCCGGCCTGCGCGCGAGCGCCGACGACGTCTACCGCGCCACCTACCGGCAGACCGCGGTGCGCAACGCCGAGTTCTTCGCCCGCTACCCGCGCGACCGGGCCACCGCGGCCGCCGTGGCCCGCCACCTCGACGACGTCGAGGAGCTCCTGCCGACGGGGGAGCGCCTGTCCGGCAGGCGGTTCCGCACCCTGGGGATCGCCCTGGGCGGGCAGTCGCGCTTCGACGCGCTGCACTTCGCCCTGGAGGACCCCTTCACCACCGTGCGCGGGCAGCGCCGCCTGCGCGGCGCCTTCCTCGCCCGCGTCGGCGCGCAGCTGTCCTTCGCGCAGCACCCGATGTACGCGGCGCTGCACGAGAGCATCTACGCGCAGGGTGCCCTCACGGGCGCCACCGCGTGGTCGGCGCACCGGGTGCGGGGGGAGTTCGCGGAGTTCTCCCTCGACGCGCCGGGGTTCGCCTTCACCGGCGAGCACGTCTACCCGTGGCAGTTCGCGGAGGACCCGGCGCTGGTGCCGCTGGCCGGCGCGGTCGACGTCCTGGCCCACCGCGACGACCTGCCGGCGCTGTACGACCCCGACGTCCTCGCCGAGAACCGGGTGCCGGTGGCCGCGGCCGTCTACGTCGACGACATGTTCGTCCCGTACGAGCTGTCGCGGGCCACGGCCGCCGCGGTGCGCGGGGCGCGCACGTTCGTCACGAACGAGTACCAGCACGACGGGATCCGCCGCGACGGGCGGCGCATCTACGACGTGCTGCAGGGGCTGCTGCGGCGCTGAGGGCGGCGCCCCGGCGACCGCTCACGCCAGCGCGCGCAGCGCCCCGGTGTCGTCGCGCCGCAGGGCGTCGAACATCGCCAGCGCCCGCTCGGTGTCCCACTTCACCGCCAGGCCGGAGGAGGTGCGGTAGTTCGGGTCGGCCACCGGCACGGTCATCGAGACGCCGTCGGCGCCCGTGGCCGAGCGCATGCCGAGGGCGAAGCGCGCCAGCTCCAGCGGGGAGGCGTCGTCGTCGACGGTCAGCGCCGAACCGGCCGAGGAGGCCAGCGGGAAGGTGCGGAACGGGTTGACCAGCGTGCCCGGGCTGGTGGCCTTCGCCGTGATCGCGGCCAGCAGGTCCCGCTGCCGGTTCGCCCGGC
The DNA here is from genome assembly GCF_050871905.1 of Kineococcus haloalkalitolerans. Taxonomy (NCBI): domain Bacteria; kingdom Bacillati; phylum Actinomycetota; class Actinomycetes; order Kineosporiales; family Kineosporiaceae; genus Kineococcus; species Kineococcus haloalkalitolerans. The sequence continues at coordinate 76,342 of NZ_JBJLSH010000010.1, read as the reverse complement.
CCAGGTCGCCCAGCGGGTCGGAGTAGCGGTAGCGGGCGTAGCCGAGGGCGGTCGCGCCGTCCATGTCCTGGCAGCCGGCCTGGATGTCCAGCCCGGCGCGGGCGTCCTGCACCGCGACCTCGGGGCACATCTCGACGCCGCCGACGGCGTCGACGATGCGGGCGAAGCCGATGAAGCTGGTCTCGACGTAGTGGTCGACGCGGACGCCGCCGACGTCCTCCAGGGTCTGGGCCAGCAGCGGCGCCCCGCCGATCGAGTAGGCGGCGTTGACCTTCTGGCTGCCGTGGCCGGGCACCGGCACCCACGAGTCGCGCGGCACGCTGATCAGCGCGGCGGGGCCGCCGCCGGCCGGCACGTGCAGCAGCATGATCGTGTCGGTGCGGCGGCCGGAGATGTCGTCCCCGCCGGCGGAGTACTGCGCCTTCTCCTCCTCCGTCATGCCGTCGCGGCTGTCGCTGCCGACGACGAGGTACGTGGTGCCGGGGGTGTCCGCGGGCCGCTCGCCGGTCGAGGTCGCGGCCACGGGGGTGACGGCCGACCAGCCCCGCCAGGCCAGCGCCGCGGGGTAGAGCACCGCCAGCACGACCGCCACCGCGACGGCCGCGGCCAGCAGGCGCCGTCGGCGCACCCGGCCACCGGGGCGGGAGGCGGGCGCCGGGCGCGGGGCGGACCCGCGGCGAGGGGCGGACGAGGGCGGGGGCGGCGGCTGCTCCCAGCCGCGCCCGGGCGGGGGAGCGGTGCGCGCGCGGCCCGGGGACCCCCCGGACCCCGCCGTCGCGCCGCCGGTCGCGCCCGCCGCGGCGGCCGGGCGCACCGGCGGGGCCAGGCGCTGCTCCTGCCCGGCGGGGCGGTCGGTGCGCCGGCGCACCGGCTTGCCGTAGGTGGTGGAGTTCCAGCCCGCCGGGGCCGGGCGCGCCTGCGGGCGCGGACGGGGCTCCTGCTCGGCGGGGACGTCGCCGCGCCCGGTGACGGGCATCGCCCGGGTGCCGCCGTCCCGAGCGCCACCGTCGAAGGGCCGGCGCGCGCCGGCGGGGCGGCCGCCGGCGCGGGGGGCGCGCTCGTCGCGCGGCGGTTCCTGCTCGGGCACCCGACCACAGTAGGGGCGGCCACGCGCCGCGGGGCGCGCTCGCGCAGCGACACGGCGAGGTCACCCGGGGATCACCCCGGGGTCTTCACACGCCGGTGCCGCCGGTCGCGGCGGGCCTCAGGCGCGGGGGCGGCCCAGGGCGCGGTAGGCCCAGCCGGCGGCGCGCCAGCGGGCGGGGTCCAGGGCGTTGCGCCCGTCCAGGACGCGCTTGGCCTTGACCAGCGAGCCCAGGGCGGCCGGGTCCAGCTCGCGGTACTGCTTCCACTCGGTCAGCAGCAGGACCACGTCCGCGCCGCGGACGGCCTCCTCGACGGTCTCGGCGAAGGAGATGTCCGGCACGGCCTTGCGGGCGTTGTCCAGCGCCGCCGGGTCGGTGAGCACGACGTCACCGCCCTGCAGGCGGATCTGCGCGGCCACGTTGAGGGCGGGGGAGTCGCGGATGTCGTCGCTGTCGGGCTTGAACGCCGCGCCCAGCACGGCCACCCGCTTGCCGATCAGGGAGCCGTCGCACACCTCGCGGGCCAGGTCGACCATGCGGATGCGCCGGCGCATGTTGATCGAGTCGACCTCGCGCAGGAACGTCAGGGTCTGGTCGGCGCCCAGCTCCCCGGCGCGGGCCATGAACGCGCGGATGTCCTTGGGCAGGCAGCCGCCGCCGAAGCCGAGGCCGGCGTTGAGGAACTTGCGCCCGATGCGGTCGTCGTGGCCGATCGCGTCGGCCAGCTGCGTGATGTCGGCGTTGACCTTCTCGCACAGCTCGGCCATCGCGTTGATGAAGGAGATCTTCGTGGCCAGGAAGGAGTTCGCGGCGACCTTGACCAGCTCGGCGGTCTGGTAGTCGGTGACGATCAGCGGGGTGCCGCGGCCCAGCGGAGTGGCGTACACCTCGTCCAGCACGGCCTTGGCGCGCCGGCCCTGCTCGGTGTCCGGGCCGCCGGGCACGCCGTAGACGAGGCGGTCGGGGTGCAGGGTGTCCTGCACCGCGTGGCCCTCGCGCAGGAACTCCGGGTTCCACGCCAGCAGCGCGCCGGGCACCTTCTCGGCCAGCCGGGCCGACAGCCGGGCCGCGGTGCCCACGGGCACGGTGGACTTGCCCACGACCAGCTCGCCGGGGGACACGTGCTCGGCCAGCGCGTCCGCGGCCGCGTCCACGTAGGTCAGGTCGGCGGCGAACTCCCCGCGCTTCTGCGGGGTGCCCACGCACACGAAGTGGACCGCCGAGCCGGCCGCCTCGGCCATCTCGGTGGTGAAGCGCAGCCGGCCGGTGGCCATCGCGCGCTCCAGCAGCTCGGGCAGGCCCGGCTCGAAGAACGGCGCGCGCGCCGCCTGCAGCGCCGCGACCTTCTCCGGGTCCACGTCGATCCCGACGACCTCGTGACCCAGCTCGGCCATGCAGGCCGCGTGGACCGCACCGAGGTAGCCGCACCCGATCACCGTCATCCGCATGCGGCGCAGCGTAGTGGGGCGGTAGCTCTGGGGAGAACACCCTGCGCCTGACGGGTGTTCGTCCCCGCACGGCGTGTGTCCGGGCTCACACCCGGGGGCCCGCGCGCTGCCGGGCGACCCCGACGACGTGACAGGCTGTGCTCAAGGTTGGGCCGAACGGGCCCGAGACACCGGGCAGAACCACCCGGCCCGCGACCCACGGAAGGTCCCCATGCGTCTGCGTCCCCGTCCGCTCGCCGCCGCGGCTGCCCTCGCGCTCAGCGCCGGCCTCGCGCTCGGGAGCGCCGCGCCCGCCTCCGCCGCCGTCACCCCCAGCCGCATCGCCGGCCCCGACCGCGTCGCCACCGCCATCGCCGCGGCCACCCCCACCTTCTCCGGCGGGCGCGCCGCCGCCGTCGTCCTGGCCCGCCAGGACACCTTCGCCGACTCCCTGGCCGCCGCGCCGCTGGCCTCCGACCGCGGCGGGCCGCTGCTGCTCACGCCGAGCGACCGGCTGCCCGACGCCGTGGCCCGCTCCATCCGCGACGTCCTGCGCACCGGCGGCACCGTCTTCCTCCTCGGCGGCCAGAACGCCCTGTCCGCGCAGGTCGAGTCCGCCGTGCGCGCCCTGCCCGGCGTCGGCACCGTGCGCCGCGTCGCCGGCGCCGACCGCTACGCCACCGCCGTCGAGGTCGCGAAGCTCCTGCCCGGCAGCACCGACGTCGCCCTCGTCACCGGCCGCAACTTCCCCGACGGCCTGTCCGCCGGCGCCCTCATGGGCGTCGTCGGCACCGGCTCCTCCCGCGCCCTCGGCGTCGTCCTGCTCACCGACGACGGCGTCCTGCCCGCCGTGACCCGCGACCACCTCGCCCAGCGCCGCACCGCCGACAGCGTCGTCGTCGCCGTCGGCGGCCAGGCCGTGCGCGCCGCCTCCGCCGCCGGGCTGCCCGGCGTCGTGCCGCTGGCCGGCAACGACCGCTACGAGACCTCCGCCGCCGTCGCGCAGCTGTTCGCCTCGAACTCCTACTTCGAGGACTCCACCACCGTCGTCGGCATCGCCACCGGCGAGAACTGGCCCGACGCCCTCGCCGGCTCCGCGCTCCTGGCCTACGGCGGCGGCCCGCTCGTCCTCACCGCCCGCGACGGCCTGCCGCCCGCCTCGGCCACCGCCCTGACCGCCCTGCAGCGCGACGCCCGCGGCACCGGCCGGCCCATCGTGGACGCCCTCGTCTTCGGCGGCCCCGGCGTCGTCAGCGACAACGCCGTCAGCCAGGTGGCGGCCGCTCTGCGCTGAGCCGGCGGCGCGCCTCGGCCGGCGGCTCGGCCTCGTCCAGCGCCAGGCGGCGCGTCAGCTCCGTCAGCCGCGCCTCGACCTGGCGCGAGCGGCGGTAGGACTGCACGACGAAGCCGAGGAAGGCGACCACCAGCCCGTACAGCAGCAGGTCGGTGCCCCGGCCCACGCCCACCAGCCCGGCGACGGCCGTCACCGCGCCGGGCACGAGGATGCTGGCCACCGCGAGCACCACCAGCGCGCCCAGCAGCAGCCGGCGCACCGCCTGGTGCCGCTCGCCCGCGCTGGAGCGCACGAGCAGCGCCCCGACGGCCACGACCGCCGCGATGAGCAGCGCCTGGATGACGAGCACCGCGTCCCCTCCCGTCCGGCTCAGCCGAGCAGCGTCTCGACGAGGATGTTGACGCTGTTCAGCAGCGACTGCCCCTTCGAGCGCGAGTAGTCGGTGTACAGGACCGTCACCGGGTGCTCGCCCCAGCGCAGCCCGGAGCGGCCCACCTGGGCCACGATCTCGCTGGCGTGCGCCATCCGGTTGTGCCGGATCGCCAGCTGCTGCGCGCCGGTGCGCGAGAACACCCGCAGGCCGTTGTGCGCGTCGGTCAGCCGCACCCCCGTGGAGCGGTTCGTCCACACCACCGCCAGGCGCAGCACCACGCGCCGCAGCCGGTCCAGCTCGGTGCTGCCGTCGAGGAAGCGCGAGCCGAAGACCACGTCGAGGTCCTCGGCGACCAGCCGGGCCACCATCGCCTCCGCGTCCTCGACGCGGTGCTGCCCGTCGGCGTCGAAGGTGACGACCGACGTGGTGGACGGGTCGCGCAGCGCGTAGTCCACACCCGTCTGCAGCGCCGCGCCCTGCCCGAGGTTCACCGCGTGGCGCACCACCACCGCGCCCGCGGCCGCGGCCACCTCCGCCGAGCCGTCCGGGCTGCCGTCGTCCACGCACACCACGTGGTCGAAGCGGGTCCGCAGCCGGCGCACCACGTCGCCCACCACGGCCGCCTCGCGGTACAGCGGGACGACGACCCAGGTGCCGGGGTGCCCGTCGCGGACCGGCGCCGGGCCGGACGTGCCCGCGGGGCTCGGCGTGGTCGTCACCGCACCATCATGACCGCCGGCCCGGCGCTCCGCCGCCACCACCGCGCCACCACCGCGCCCGCGATCGGGGAGGATCGCGCGGGTGAAGTCCCTGCTCGCGACGGTCCGCGCGCTGCTCGCGCTCCTCCCGGCCGGCAGCGGCCGCTTCGTCGTCGCCTACAGCGGCGGCCAGGCGCTGCTGGCCGTCCTCGACGTCGTCGCCCTCGGCCTGCTGGCCCTGCTGCTGCCCGTGGCGGTGCGCGGCGGCGGGGAGCTGGCCGTCCCGCTGCCCGTCGTGGGCGCGAGCGTGGACACCGCCACCCTGGTCGGCCTCATCGTCGTCGTCAGCGTCCTGCTCGTCGCCAAGAGCCTGGCCAGCCTGCTGCTCGTGCGCTGGGGCGTCGTCCGCTTCGCCGCCCACGAGGTGCAGGTGGCCGACCGGCTCGTGCGCGCCTACCTGTCGGCGTCCTGGTCGTACCGCCTGCGCGCCAGCTCCGCGCGCGCCGTGCGCACCGTCGACGAGTCGCTCAACCAGACGTTCAACGGCTTCCTCATGCCCTTCTCCAGCCTCGTCGCCGAGGTCGCCTCCCTCGCCGCGGTCGGCGTCGTGGTGCTCGTCGCGGCCTGGCAGACCGCGGTGGTCGCGGCCGTCTACTTCGCCGCGGTCGCCGTCGTGCTGTACGCCGTGATCGCCCGCCGGGCCGCCGTCGCGGGGCGCACGGCCACCAGCACGAGCGTGGAGACGGTGCGGCTGGTGCAGGAGTCCTTCGCCGCCACCAAGGAGATCACCCTGCGCGGGCGGGCCGGTCAGCTGGCCGGGGTCGCCGCCGGGGTGCGCGAGCGCGGCGCCCGCGCGCGCGGCATGGCGTTCTTCTACTCCGTGGGCCCGCGGTACGTGCTGGAGGCGGCGCTGCTGGGCGGCTTCCTCGTCGTCGGCGCCGTCGCCGTGGCCGCGCAGGGGCTGACCGAGGCCGTCTCGGCGATCGGCCTGTTCGCCGTGGCCGGCTTCCGCGTCGTGCCGTGCCTGACGCGCCTGCAGTCGGTGTTCGCGACCATGCACGCCCACGAGGCCAACGCCCTGGAGGTGCTGCAGGCCCTGCGCGAGACCGGCGCCGCCGACGGCCCGCCGCCCGACCTGGACGAGCCCGCCGACGAGCCCGACCCCGACGGCGGGGCCACCCCGCTGCCCGCGGGAGCCGTCGGCGTGCGCCTGCGGGGCGTGACCTTCACCTACCCCGGCAGCGAGCGCCCCGCCCTGGACGGCGTCGACCTCGACGTGCCGGCCGGGGCCCGAGTGGCCGTGGTGGGCCGCTCCGGCTCGGGCAAGTCCACCCTCGTCGACCTCGTCCTGGGCCTGCTGACCCCCTCGGCGGGGCAGGTCCTCGTCGGCGGCCGGGAGCTGGCGCAGGTGGGCGCGGCGTGGCGGCGCCGGGTCGGCTACGTGCCGCAGGAGGTCGCGCTCCTGGACGCCGACGTGGCCCGCAACGTCGCGCTGAGCTGGCGCGACGAGGACGTCGACGTGGAGCGGGTGCGCGAGGTCCTGGCCGCCGCCCAGCTCGCCGACGTGGTGGACGCGCTGCCGCAGGGCGTGCGCACCCCGCTGGGCGAGCGCGGGCTGCGCCTGTCCGGCGGGCAGCGCCAGCGCCTGGGCGTGGCCCGGGCCCTGTACCCGCGCCCGCACGTGCTGGTCCTCGACGAGGCGACCAGCGCCCTGGACGCGGCCACCGAGGCCGCCGTCACCTCCACCGTCGCCGCGCTGCACCGGGAGGTCACCGTCCTGGTCGTCGCGCACCGGCTGGCGACGGTGCGCGACTGCGACGCCGTCGTCCTGCTGGAGGAGGGCCGGGTGGTGGCGGTCGGGACCTTCGACGAGGTCGTCGACGCCGTGCCGGACTTCGCCGTGCAGGCGCAGTTGTCGGGCCTGCGCTGACGGACCCGCGCCGAGCGGCCGCTCAGAGCCCCAGGCGGTGGTGGACGGCGGCGAACCCGGCGGCCACCGCGGCGGGGGAGAAGCGCGCCCGCACCCGCTGCGCGACCAGCGCCGGGTCGAGCGGGGCCGCCGCCGCCGCCTCCACCGCGTCGGCCCAGTCCGCCACCGACCGCGAGGCCACCAGGTGCGCGCCCGGCCCCGCCAGGTCCGCGGCCCCGCCGCGCGCGCCCAGCACCGCCGGGCGCCCGTGCGCCAGGGCCTCCGCGCCCGCGACGCCGAACGTCTCGTGCCGGCTGGGCAGGACGAACACGTCGCAGGCGGCCCACTCGCCGGCGAACTCCGCCGGCGCCCGGCGGCCCAGCAGCTCCACCCGCCCGGCCACCCCGAGGGCGGCGGCGCGCTCGCGCACGGCCGCCTCCAGCGGCCCGCCGCCCACCCAGCGCAGCCGCGCGTCGCGGCCGCGGCGCACCAGCTCGGCGACGACCGCGACCGCGAGCAGCGGGTCCTTGACCGGGCGCAGGTTGCCCACCGCGAGCAGCCGCAGCACCGGCCCGGGTGCCGGGGGCGGGAGCGGGAGCGCGGGCGCCGGGACGACGTTGCCGACCACGGCGACGTCGTCCCCGCGCCGGAAGGGCCGCACGGCGTCCGCGAGGTAGCCGCTGACGGCCACGACGGCGTCCGGGCGCTCCAGCGCCCGGCGCAGCCCGGCCAGCCGGTGCCACACCGGCCCGGCCGAGGCGGGGTCGGACACCCCGGACCAGTGCTCGGTGTGCACCCACGGCACCGCCGGCCGCGGGCGCAGCGGCAGCAGCGCCAGCAGGGTCGGGAAGACCTGCGTGTGCAGGACGTCCGCGCCGCGCAGCGCCGCCCGCACCTCGCGCTGCGCGCGCGCCAGCGAGGCGGGGGAGCGGCGGTCGAGGTGGACGTGGCGCACGCGCGGGTCCCGCGCGGGGCCCGGTGCAAGGTCGGGACCGGGGACCGGCCGGGAGGCCAGGTGCAGCACCCGGACGTCGTGGTCCAGGCCCAGCGCGGCCGCGTGCCGGGCCACGAACACGCCCTCCACCGGGTCCGCGGCGTGCGGGTACCAGGCGGTGACGAGCGTGACGCGCACCCGCCCAGCCTCCCAGCCGCCGCGCGGGGCGCGGGCTAGGGTGCCGCACCGTGCCCCGCCTGGTCCGGATCGTCACGCGGACCTACCCGCCCGACGTGGGGGCCGCGCCCTTCCGCCTGCGGGCGCTGGCCCGGGCGCTGGTCGCCCGCGGCGCCGAGGTGGAGGTCCTCACCGCCCGCCCGCCCGCGGCGGCGCCCGGCGACGAGCCCGCCGACGCGGGGGTGCGGGTGCTGCGCGCGCCCGTGCTGCGCGACGGCGACGGCGCGGTGCGCGGCTACCTGCCCTACCTGAGCTTCGACGTCCCCGCGCTGGCGCGGCAGCTGGGCGGCCGGCGACCCGACGTCGTCGTGCACGAGCCGCCGCCCACCACGGGGCTGGCCGTGCGCGCCGCCGGCGCGCTGCGCGGGGTGCCGTACGTCTCCTACGTGCCCGACGTGTGGTCCCTGGGCGCCGCGGCCGCCGGCGCCCCGGCGCCCGTGCTGCGCGCGCTGCGCGTGGCGGAGGGCGCGGCCCTGCGCGGCGCCGCGGCCGTGCTGGCCGTCACCGCCGGGATGGCCGAGGAGGTGCGCCGGGCGGGCGTGGGCGCCGGGCGGGTGCACGTGGTGGGCAACGGAGTGGACACCGACGTGTTCGCGCCCGCCGCCGGGACGCCCGGCACCGGCCCGGGCCTGGTCGCCGTCTACAGCGGGACGATGTCGGAGTGGCAGCGGGCGGAGGTGTTCGTCCGCGCCGTGGCGCTCCTGCGCGCCGAGGGGCGCGACGTGCGGCTGACGATGGTCGGCGCCGGGGTCGACGCAGCCCGCCTGCGCGACCTTGCCGCGCGCGTGGCGCCGGACGCCGTGCGGCTGCCCGGGCAGGTGCCGGCCCGGCGGGCCGCCGAGCTGCTGGCCGGCGCCGACGTCGCGCTGGCCTCCCTCGTGCCCGGCAGCGGCTACGACCTCATGGCGCCCACGAAGGTGGCCGCCGCCGCGGCGTGCGGGACGCCGGTGCTGTTCGCCGGCGCCGGCGCCGGGCGCGAGGCCGTGCTGGCGGGGGACCTGGGCGCGGTCTGCGCGCACGACCCGGCGGCCGTGGCCGCCGCGCTGCGCTCGTGGGCGCGCCCGGACGCGGCCGCGCGGGCCCGGCTGCGGGAGTGGGCGCTGCGCCACGGCTCGCTGGCCGCGGCCGCCGACCGCGCCGCCGACGTCGTGCTGGCCGCGGCGACCGGTGCGCGCGGGCGCGGGAGCGGCGCGTGACGTGGTGGCAGGCCGCGTCGCCGCAGCTGCTCGGCGTCGTCGTCCTCCTGCTGCCCGGCCTGCTCGTCGGCGCCGCCCTGCGGCTGCGCGGCACCGCCCTGCTGGGCGCGGCGCCCCTGCTGACCGTCGCCGTGCTCGCCGGCGCGGCCGTCGCCGCCTCCCTCGGCGGCCTGCGGTTCGGGCCGCTGGCCGCGGCCGCGGGGACGGCCGCGGCCGCCGTCGCCTCCGGGCTGGCGGGCCTGGTCGTGACCGCCGCCACCCGCCGTGGGCCCGGCAGCGAGCCGGGCGGCGGGCGGGGGACCGCCGCGGCGCAGCGGGCGGAGGAGCGCACCGCGGCGGCCGCCCTGGCCGGCACGGCGGGGGCCGCGGTCCTGGCGCACCTGTCGGTCCAGCGGGGGCTGGGTCGACCCGACGTCGTCTCCCAGACGTTCGACGCCACCTTCCACCTCAACGCCGTCCGGTGGGTCCTGGACACCGGCGACGCCTCCCCGTGGTCGGTCGCGCGGCTGACCGCCCCGCAGGGCGGCGGCTTCTACCCCAGCGGCTGGCACGCCGTCACCGCGCTGGTGGCCTCCCTCGGGCCCTCGCCCGTCGTCGCCGCCAACGTCGTCGTCTGGGTGGTCGCCGGGGTCGTCTGGCCGCTCGGCTGCGCGCTGCTGGTGCGCGCGGTCGTGGGCGCCCGCCCGCTGCTCGTGGCCTCCGGCGCGGTCCTCAGCCAGGCCTTCGTCGCCCTGCCGTGGCTCGTGGACCGCTGGGGCGTGCTGTGGCCGCAGGCGCTGGGCACCACCCTGGCCGCGGCCGTCCTGGGGCTGGCCGCGCTGGCGGCCGGGGCCGGCCCGGCGGGCGTCGCGGACCGGGTGCGCGCGGCGCTGGCGGCCGTCGCCGGCGGGGGCGGGTGCGCCCTGGTGCACCCCGGCGCTCTGCTGCTCCTGCTGCCGCTGCTGGCGCTGCTGCTGCTCGTCAGCGCCCTGCCGCAGGCCCTGCTGCCCTGGCGGGCGGCACCGGCGCAGCGGGCGGTGGCCGCCCTCGCGATCCTCGGCGCCGCGGCGGCCGCCGCCGGTCTGGCCGTGCTGTGGCCGCGGACGGCGTCCGTGCGCGCCGCGGACTGGCCCGCGACGCGGTCGGTCCCGCAGGCGCTGTGGGAGTCGGTGAGCCTGTCGCCGGCGGGGTCGGGCGGCAGCGCGGTGGCCGCCGTCCTCGTCGCGGCGGGTCTGCTGGTGGCCGCCCGGCGCACCGGGCTGCGCTGGCTCGTGGCCGCCCACGTCCTGCTCGTGGCCCTCGACGTCCTGGCCGCCGCCGTCGACGCTCCGGTCAGCCAGCAGCTGACGGGCTTCTGGTACAACGACCGCTTCCGCCTGGCCGCCGCCGTCCCGCTGACGGGGGTGCCCCTGGCGGTGCTGGGGGCGCGGGCCCTGGCGGTCGCCGCGGCGCGCGCCGTCCGCCGCCCGGTCGCGGGGCGGCTGGCCGCCGGGGCCCTCGCCGCGGCGGTGCTGGCCGCGGCGGTGCCGCAGGTGCGCGGCAACGGCGACCAGCTGGGCCTGACCAACGCGCGCGCGGCGGAGTCGCCGCCGCTGTCGCTGGTCGACGAGGCCGAGCAGCGCTTCCTGGAGGACCTGCGCCGATGGGTGCCGCCGGGCGACGTGGTCGCCGGCACGCCGTGGGACGGCAGCAGCTCCGCCTACGCCCTGTCGGGGGTCCCGGTGCTGTACCCGCACTTCCGCGGCGGCCAGCCGGAGGACTGGGCGTTCCTGGCCGACCACCTGCAGGACGCCGGCGTCGACCCGGCGGTGTGCCCGGCGCTGGAGCGCCGGGACGTGCGCTGGGTGCTGGACGCCGGCGAGCTGTGGGACCCGCCGCTGCTGGCCCCCGCCGGGTACACGGCCTTCCGCGCCTTCCAGGGCCGGCCGGGCTTCGAGCCGGTGGCCGCCGGCGGCGGGGTGACGCTGTACCGGATCACGGCGTGCCGCTGACCCTGCTGGAGGTCCGCCGCCGGCCGCCCGCGGGCGGCTAGGCTCCGGCGGGTCATGACGAAGCAGCCGCAGCCGCCCGCGCCCCCGGCGACCGAGCCGTTCGACCCCTCGAGCGCGACGGTGGTCGTCGTCACCTACGACCGCAGCGCGCTGCTGGCGCGGCTGCTGGACTCGCTGCTGGCGATGGACCCGCTGCCGGGCCGCGTGGTCGTGGTGGACAACGCCTCCACCGACGACACCCCGCGGGTGCTGGACGCCTACGCCGCCCGCTTCGCCGAGGCCCTGCCCGGCGGGCTGGTGGTGCACCGCTCGCCGGTCAACACGGGCGGCGCCGGCGGCTTCTCCGAGGGCGTGCGCGTGGCGTGGGAGCTGGGCGCCACCTGGCTGTGGCTGATGGACGACGACGTCGAGGTGGTCCCGGGCGCCCTGGGCCGGCTGGGCCGGTGGGCGGAGCGCTTCCGCAGCGTGCAGCCGCGCCGCTACGACTTCGACGGCAGCGAGTTCTACTGGCAGTACCGGCAGTCCACGGCGCTGGGGATCCCCATCCCCTTCGCGCCCGCGGGCTTCGACGCCTCCGGCTTCCGGGACATGAACTCCGGCTGCTTCGAGGGGATGCTCGTGCACCGCGACGTCGTCGCGGAGATCGGCCTGCCGGACCCGCGCTTCTTCATCTACTGGGACGACGCCGTCTACGGCTGGCTGGCCTCGCGGGTGACCCGCTCGGTGATCGTCGACGAGTTCGCGCTGCGCCGCACCCGCGAGATCAGGCAGTGGGACATGGGCGTGCGCCACCTGAACGCCAGCTCCGACCGCTACCGCTACTACATCCTGCGCAACCGCGGGATCATGCGGCACTACTACCGCGCGCACGGCGCGCTGAAGCCGGTGCGCTTCGCGCTGGGCACGCTGCTGACGATCGCCAAGGAGCTGGTGCGCCTGGTGGTGGTGGAGCGCACGGTGCGGGGCACGAGCAACCTGTGGCGGGGCCTGCGCGACGGCCGTCGCATCGCCCGCGACCGCTCCTTCGCGACCATGCCGCCGCTCGCGCCTGCTCCGGCGCAGCCGTCCGGGCGGCTACGCTGACGGCCACCATGCCTACGAACAGCGCGCCCGCGAGCACCGCCTCGGCCGACCTCGTCGTCGTCGGCTCGGGCTTCTTCGGCCTCACCGTCGCCCGGCAGTGCGCCGAGCAGCTGGGCCTGAAGGTCCTCGTCCTGGACCGCCGCGACCACATCGGCGGCAACGCCTACTCCTCGCCCGAGCCGCGCACGGGCATCGAGGTGCACCGCTACGGCGCGCACCTGTTCCACACCTCCAACGAGCGGGTGTGGGAGTACTGCAACCGCTTCACCAGGTTCACGAACTACGTCCACCGCGTCTACACGAACTACCGCGGTGAGGTGTACCCGATGCCGGTGAGCCTGGCGACGATCAACCAGTACTTCCGCAAGGCCCTGTCGCCGGCCGAGGCGCGCGCGCTCGTGGCCGAGCAGGCCGGGGAGATCGACACCGCGTCCGCGGACAACTTCGAGGACAAGGCGATCTCGCTGATCGGGCGCCCCCTGTACGAGGCGTTCTTCCGCGGTTACACCGCCAAGCAGTGGCAGACCGACCCGCGCGAGCTGCCCGGGGAGACGGTCACCCGCCTGCCGGTGCGCTGGACGTACGACAACCGCTACTTCAACGACACCCACGAGGGCCTGCCCGTCGACGGGTACACGGCCTGGCTGGAGCGGATGGCCGACCACGAGAACATCGAGGTGCGGCTGGAGACGGACTTCCTGCGCGACGGCGCGCTGTCCAAGGACGCCGTCGTGGGCCAGGTGCCGGTCGTCTACACCGGCCCGGTCGACGAGTACTTCGACCGCGCCGAGGGCGAGCTGACCTGGCGCACGCTGGACTTCGAGCAGGAGGTCCTCGACGTGGGCGACTTCCAGGGCACCCCGGTCATGAACTACGCCGACGAGGACGTGCCCTACACGCGGATCCACGAGTTCCGGCACTTCCACCCGGAGCGCGACTACCCGCGCGACGCCACGGTGGTGATGAAGGAGTTCTCCCGCTTCGCCGCCCGCGGCGACGAGCCGTACTACCCGGTGAACACCCCCGCCGACCGCCAGCGCCTGCTGGCCTACCGCGACCTGGCCCGCGGCGAGCGCGGCGTCCTGTTCGGCGGGCGCCTGGGCACCTACAAGTACCTCGACATGCACATGGCCATCGGTGCCGCGCTGTCGATGGTCGACAACAAGCTGGCCCCGCACTTCCGCGACCGCGCCCCGCTGGTCAGCGGCGGCGTCGCCGGCGACGACACCGACGGGGGGTCGCAGCGGTGAGCACCGTGGTGACGGAACTGCCGGGCGCGACCTGGCGCACGGTCCACCGGGTCGTCATGCCCGTGGACGTCGACGCCGACGACATGCCGCTGTACGTGGACCACGCCGCGGCCGTCGTCACCGGCGCCGAGACCGCCGGCCGGGCGGGGGAGTCGCTCGACGACCTGCCGCAGGCGGCCGCCGCGGGCGGCGAGCCGTCGTTCGCGGTGCACCAGGAGGGGCGCGCGGAGAACGTCCGCGGCCGCCGCGGCCTCGTCGTGGACGCCGGCTCGCGGGTGTCCTTCGGCACCTACTTCAACGCCTTCCCCGCCAGCTACTGGCGGCGCTGGACCACCGCCAGCGCGGTGCGCCTGAACGTGGAGCTGGCCGCCCCGGGCACCGTGACGGTCTACAAGTCCAACGCGCGCGGCCTGCGCCAGCGCGTGACCTCGCGCACCGTCAGCGGCGGTGAGCCGTTCACGCTCGACATGTCGCTGGCCAGCTTCGGCGACGGCGGCTGGCTGTGGTTCGACCTGGCCGCCGGCGCGGAGGAGACCCGCCTGGTCTCGGCGCACTGGCAGGTCGACGGCGAGGAGCACGCCCCGGCCTCGACGCTGTCCATCGCGATCACCACCTTCAACCGCCCCGACTACTGCCTGGCGCTGCTGCGCTCCCTGGCGGCGGCCGGGGAGGTGCGCGCCGTCCTGGACGAGGTCCTCGTCATGGACCAGGGCACGCAGCTGGTGGAGGAGGAGAAGGGCTTCGCGGAGGTCGCCGCCGACCTGGGCGCGCAGCTGCGCATCGTCCGCCAGGGCAACCTGGGCGGTTCCGGCGGCTTCTCCCGCGGGATGCGCGAGGTGCTGCGCGAGGGCCGCTCCGACTACGTCCTGCTGCTGGACGACGACATCGTCGTGGAGCCGGAGGGCGTGCTGCGGGCGCTGCAGTTCGCCCAGGCGTGCCGTCGCCCCACGATCGTCGGCGGGCACATGTTCGACATGTTCGACCGCTCCGTCCTGCACTCCCTGGGCGAGCGCATCGACAAGTACCGCTTCTTCTGGGGCTCGGTCACCGGGGTCCGGGAGCGCCACGACCTGGCCGCGCGCAACCTGCGCTCGACGCCGTGGATGCACAAGCGCGTCGACGTCGACTACAACGGCTGGTGGATGTGCCTCATCCCCACCGAGGTGGTCCGCGAGGTCGGCCTGTCGCTGCCCGTCTTCATCAAGTGGGACGACGCCGAGTACGGCCTGCGCGCCGCCGAGGCCGGCTACTCGACCGTCAGCCTGCCCGGGGCGGCCGTCTGGCACGTGTCGTGGATCGACAAGGACGACGGCACCGACTGGCAGGCGTACTTCCACGAGCGCAACCGGCTCGTGGCGGCCCTGCTGCACTCCCCGTACGGGCACGGCGGCGCGATCTTCCGCGAGAGCGTCTTCACGGACGTCAAGCACCTGATCTCGATGCAGTACTCCACCGAGGCGCTGCGCCTGATGGCCCTGCACGACGTGCTGGAGGGCCCGGAGCACCTGCTGCGGGCGCTGCCCACGCGCACCGCCGAGATCCGCGCGGCCCGCAAGGAGTACCCCGACGCGGGCACGTCCACCGACGTGGACGCCTTCCCGACCCCGCGGCTGCGCAAGCCGCCGCGCAAGGGCAAGGAGCCCACGGCCCCGCACCGCGCGGTCCTCGTGCCGTGGACGGTGCGGCAGGTGGCCCGCCACCTGAGCGCCCCCGCGCCGGAGGCGCTGGAGCGCCCCGAGCGCCAGGTCGCGGCGATGGACTCGAGCTGGTGGCGCCTGGCGCACTACGACTCCGCGGTCGTCTCCACGGCCGACGGCACCGCGGCCTCCTGGTACCGCCGCGACCCCCGCCGCTTCCGCGACCTGCTGCGCCGCAGCGCCGACGCCCACCAGCAGCTGTGGCGGCGCTGGGAGGAGCTCTCCCGCGCCTACCGCGCCGCGCTGCCCGAGGTCACCTCCCCGCAGGGCTGGGACACCGTCTTCGACGCGCACACGACGTCGGTGACGCGGTACGGAGAGGAGCGCTGAGCGGCGTGACCGCGGCCCGTCCCGCGGGCGGCGACGCCGGCGCGGTGGACGGCTTCGTCGTCCCCGGCCGGGGACGCGGCCTCCTCGACGTCTTCGAACGCCGCTACCTGCTCAAGCTGCTGGTCCGCAAGGAGCTGCGCGTCCGCTACCAGGGCTCCTTCCTGGGGCTGCTGTGGAGCTACGTCAAGCCCGCCGTGCAGTTCGCGGTCTTCTACTTCGCCCTCGGCGTCTTCCTGCAGCAGCGCGACGTGGTGCAGAACTACGCCGTCTACCTGTTCTCCGGCATCGTCGTCATCAACTTCTTCTCCGAGACGTTCGGCAACGCCACCCGCGCGGTGGTCGCGAACGCGCCGCTGGTGAAGAAGATCTACCTGCCGCGCGAGCTGTTCCCGGTCTCCAGCGCCTGGGTGGCCGGGGTCCACTTCGTCCCGCAGATGGTCGTGCTGCTGGCCGGCACCCTCGTCGCCGGGTGGCGGCCCACGCCCGTGCAGCTCCTGTCGGGCGTCCTCGGCTTCGTCACCGTGGCGCTGCTGGCGGTGGGCCTGGGGCTGTTCTTCGGCTCGATCAACGTCCTGTTCCGCGACTTCGAGAACATCGTCGACCTCATGCTGCTGGTCGTCACCTGGACCTCGCCGGTCCTGTACACGTGGAACCTGGTGCAGGCGCAGCTGCCGGAGTGGCTGTGGTTCGTCTACCAGCTCAACCCCGTCACCAGCGCCGTGGAGCTGTTCCACCACGCCTTCTGGTTCGGCTCCACCGACGGCGACCCGTCGCTGGTGCCGCCGGACCTGGCCTGGTTCGCGCTGTCCGCGTTCGGCCTGGCCGTCCTCGTGCTGGTGCTCGGCCAGCTGACCTTCCGGCGGCTCGAGGGCCGCTTCGCGCAGGAGCTGTGAGGCCGTGAGCACCCCAGCGGGCACCAGCGCCGGCACGCGCACCACCATCCGCGTCGAGGGCGTCAGCAAGCAGTTCCACCTGCGCCACGACCGCAGCCTCAAGCAGCTGGCGATCTCCGCCTTCCGCGGCAAGGACCTCGGCAACACCTTCTCCGCGCTCGACGGCGTGGACCTCACCGTCGCCGAGGGCGAGGCCGTGGCGCTGCTCGGGCTCAACGGCTCGGGCAAGTCGACGCTGCTCAAGCTCATCTCCGGCGTCATGAGCCCCGACACCGGCCGCGTCCTGGTGCGCGGGCGCATCGCCGGGCTCATCGAGGTCGGCGCCGGCTTCCACCCCGACCTCACCGGCCGGGAGAACGTCTACCTCAACGGCGCCATCCTCGGGATGGACGAGGCGACCATCGGGCGCCGCTTCGACGAGATCGTCGCGTTCAGCGAGATCGAGCAGTTCATCGACACCGAGGTCAAGTTCTACTCCTCCGGGATGTTCCTGCGGCTGGCGTTCGCCGTCGCCGTGCACACCGACCCGGAGATCTTCCTCATCGACGAGATCCTCGCCGTCGGCGACGCGCCCTTCCAGCAGAAGTGCCTGGCGCGCATCCGCGAGCTGCGCGCCGAGGGCCGCACCCTGGTCATCGTCAGCCACGACCTGAACATGGTCGAGGGGCTGTGCGACCGCGGTGTCGTCCTCGAGCGCGGTCGGATGGTCGCCGACGAGGACATCACCTCCGCCGTTGACCGCCTGCGATGAAGGACCCCATGACGACCGCCCCCGCGCCCGGCGCGACCACCGAGCTGCCGCAGGACCCGACGCCCACGACGGCCGAGCTGCGCTTCATGATCGCCGTGCAGCGGCGGCTGTCCGCGCCCGCCGTCGTCCGCACCGCCCAGCTGATGAGCCACGCCGGCGAGCACGCCGCCGTGTGGATCGCCGCCGGGGCGGTGGGCGCGCTGGCCGACCGGCCGCGCCGCCGCGAGTGGGTGGAGGCCACGGCCGCCGTCGTCGCCGCCCACGGTGCCAGCGTCGTCCTCAAGCGGTTCACCCGACGGCTGCGCCCCTCGCACCCGCACGTCACCGTGCACGCCGGCACGCCCAGCCGCTGGAGCCTGCCCAGCTCGCACGCCACCTCCACCACGGCCGCCGCCGTCGCGTTCGGCCGCCTCGTCGGGCGCGGGCGCCTCGCGCCGCTGGTGCCCGCGATGGCCCTGTCGCGCATCGTCGTCGGCGTGCACTACCCCAGCGACGTCGCGGCCGGCAGCGCGCTGGGCGCCGGGGTCGCCGCCCTGGTCCCGCGGGTGCTGGGGCGGTGGCGGTGAACGCCGTCACCGGGCTGGTCCGCACCGCCCGCCCGCGCCAGTGGGTCAAGAACGTCCTCGTCGTCGCGCCGCTGCTGCCGGCGGGCGCGGCCCAGCTGGACGGCCACGCGTTCCTCGGCGCGGCCGTCGCCTTCGCCGCGTTCTGCGTCGTGGCCAGCGCCGTCTACCTCGTCAACGACGCCAAGGACGTCGAGGCGGACCGCGCCCACCCCAAGAAGCGGTTCCGGCCCATCGCCTCGGGGGTGGTGTCCCCGGGCGCGGCCTACGCCACCGCCGTCGTCCTCTTCGTCGTCGGCATCGGCGGCTCGGCCCTGTGGGAACCGGGGCTGGCCGTCGTCATGGCCGTCTACGCGGTCATCCAGCTCATCTACTGCTTCGGCATGAAGCACGAGCCGGTCGTGGAGCTGGCCAGCGTCGCCTCCGGCTTCCTGCTGCGGGCGCTGGCCGGCGGCGTGGCCGCGGGCATCGAGCTGTCGGAGTGGTTCCTGCTCACCACGGCGTTCGGCTCGCTGTTCATGGCGGCCGGCAAGCGCTACGCCGAGGCCCGCCAGGGCGAGGCGACGGGCCGGGCCGTGCGCAAGGTCGTGCAGAAGTACACGCAGACGTACCTGCGCTTCGTGTGGACGCTGTCGGCCACGGTGCTCGTCACCGCTTACTCGCTGTGGGCGTTCAGCGTCCTGCCCGAGGAGGCGCAGCCGTGGTCGTGGGTGTCGGTCGTGCCGTTCGTCCTGGCCGTCCTGCGCTACGGCGTGGACGTGGACCGCGGGCAGGCCGAGGAGCCGGAGGAGCTGGCGCTGCACGACCGCGTGCTGCTGTCGCTGGCCGCCTCGTGGGTCGTCGTGCTGCTGCTGGCGGTGTACGCGTGAGCGGCCTGGCGGCGTTGAGCCGCCACCACCGCGTGCAGGAGGTCTTCCGCTTCCTCGTCACCGGCGGGCTGGCGTACCTCGTCGACGTCGCCGTCTTCAACCTGCTGCTGCTGGTGTTCGACGTGCCGTCGGTGTGGTCGAAGGTCGTCTCCAGCGCCGTCGCGATCCTCGTGGCGTTCCTGGGCTCGCGGTACTACACGTGGCGGGACCGGCGCAGCGCCAACCCCGTCCGCGAGTACGCGATGTTCCTCTTCCTCAGCGTCGTGGCCGCTCTCCTCCAGGTCGGCTGCCTGTGGGTCTCGCACCACCTCATGGGCTTCACCTCGCCGCTGGCGGACAACATCTCCTCCAACGTCGTCGGCATGGCCCTGGCGACGGTCTTCCGCTTCTTCACCTTCCGCTCGCTCGTCTTCCCCGACCGGTCGTGAGCCCGGCGCGGGCGCCGCGGCCGTCGCTGCTCCGGTGGCTGCCGCTGGTGCTCGCGCTGGCCTGGTCCGGCGTCGTCCTGGCCACCGGGGTGACCACCGAGGCCTGGCAGCCCGGCTACGACCTGGCCGTCTACCGCGACGGCGCGCGCGACCTGCTGGCCGGGGCCGACCTGTACGAGCGGCGCACCGGGCGCGGGCACGCCTTCGTCTACCCGCCGCTGGCAGCGCTGCTGATGCTGCCGCTGCTCCTGCTGCCGCCGACCGCGGCGCTGGTCGTCTGGGACGTCGTCCTCGTCCTCGCCCTCCTCGCGGCCGGCGGGTGGCTGCTGCGGGTCGCGGGGCTCTGCGCGCGGTGGCGGCCGGCGGCGCTCGCGCTCGTCGTCGTCTCCGACCCGTTCCGCGAGTCCCTCGTCCTGGGGCAGATCAGCCCGCTGGTCGTCCTCGCCCTCGTCGCCGGCGTCGTCCTCGCCGGGCGGGGCCGCCCGCGCACGGGGGCGCTGCTGGCCGGGCTGGCCGGTGCGGTGAAGGTCACCCCCGCGCTGGTGGTCCTGCTGGGGGCGGCGCGCGGCTGGCGGCGCTTCGCCGGCTGGACCGTCGCGGCGGGGGTGCTGCTGACCGCCGCGGGGGTGGCCGCCTCGCCGTCGGCGCTGCGCTCCTACCTGCTGGGGGCGCTGTGGGACTCCTCGCGCGTCGCGGCGCCGGACACGATCAGCAACAACTCCCTGGCGGGGGCGTTCAGCCGCGCGGGCCTGGGCGACGGCACCGCCACCGCGCTGGGCGCCGGGCTGTCCGCCGTCCTGGTCGCGGTCCTCGTCGTGCTCGTCGTCCGCGCGGGGCACCGGACGGGCAGGCCCGGGGCGGGGGAGCGGGCGCTGCACCTGGGGCTGGCGGTGAGCCTGCTGACGTGCCTGGCCAGCCCGGTGACGTGGACGCACCACGCGCTGGCCGCGCCGCTGGCCGCGCTGGCGCTCGCCCGGCACCGGCCGGTCGTGGCGGGGCTGGCGGGGGTGCCGTGGCTGCTGCCGGTGCTGCAGCAGGCCGACGCCCTCGGCGGCGTCGCCGGCGCGCTGCTGGCGCAGACCCGCCCGCTGTCGCTGCTCGTCCTGCTGGCCCTGACCCTGCGCGCCACCGCCCTCCGCCCCTCGGTGACCACGGACGGGTGAGCCGCCGCCCGTCCGCGATCACCGCGGGCGCGGGGCGGCGCGGGTGTGGACGCGGCGCGGGACTGGCAGGGTGGCCGGCGCCCTGACGCCTGACCGCGCCCTCGGGCGCGCCGAGGAGGACCTCGTGGGAACCGTGAGCCTGTGGTGGGACGGCTGGGACACCCTCGCCCGGGTCGTGGTGGTCGGCACGCTCGGCTACGCCTGGATCGTCGGCGTCCTGCGCGTGACCGGCCCGCGCAACATGGCGAAGATGACGCCGTTCGACTTCGTGCTCACGGTGACGCTCGGGTCGGCGTTCGGGCGCGTGCTCACCGCGCAGGACGTGTCGATCACCACCGCGCTGGTGGCGTTCTCGCTGCTGGTGGCCCTGCAGTGGGCGATGGCCGCGGCCCGGCGGCGCTGGTCCGCCTTCGGGCGGCTGGTCAGCACCGGGCCGGTGCTGCTCTTCCACGACGGCGAGGTCGTCGAGGCCAGCATGCGCCGGCACCGCTTCACCGGGTCCGACCTGCACTCCGCGGCCCGGGAGAACGGCTACGGGTCGCTGCAGGACGTGGCGGCCGTCGTGCTGCAGGCCGACGGCACGTTCGCCGTCATCGGCCGCGACGCGCGCGGCGACGGCAGCTCGCTGGCGCCCGTCACCGTCCCGCGGGGCTGAGCACCTCCGCGGGCTCGCCCCGGTGCTGCCAGTGCCCGTCCGGGCCGACGGCGTACTCGGCGGCACGGCCGGGCGTCGCGGCGATCTCGCGCAGCGCGGCGCCGAGGGCCCGCACGTCCTCCAGCGAGGTGCCGCGGCCCGCGCTGGCCCGCACCGCCCCGGGCAGGCGGTGGCGGTCCCCGCGCCGGACGTCGTCGTGGAAGCGCGTGACGTCCGTCTCGGCCAGGCCGAGCAGCCGCGCCACGTACGGGTGGGCGCAGAAGCAGCCGCTGCGCACCCCGACGGCGTGCTCGGCGGCGAGCCGGGCCGCCAGCAGCTCGTGCGGGAGGCCGTCGAGGGTGAAGGCCGCCACCGGCAGCCGGTCGCTGCCCGGACCCGGCCCGTACCGGCGCAGCCCCGGCACCGTCGCGAGCTCCTCGTCCAGCGCGGCCGTCAGGGCGGCGTCGTGGGCGGCGACGGCCTCCCACCCCTCGGCGAGCAGCTCGTCGGCGGCGGCCGCCAGCGCGACCGCGCCCACCACGTTGGGGGAGCCGGCCTCCTCGCGGTCCGGGCCGTCGGCCCACACCACGTCCTCGTGCGAGACGGCGCCGACCGCCCCGCCGCCGACCTGGAAGGGCTCGCCGTCGCGCAGCAGGTCGCGGCGCACGACCAGGGCGCCCGCCCCGAAGGGCGCGTGCAGCTTGTGCCCGGACAGCGCCACCGCGTCCAGCCCGCGCCGGGCCACGTCCACCGGGCGGTGCGGGGCGAGCTGGGCGGCGTCCACGACGAGCAGCACGCCGCGCTCGCGGGCCGCGGCGGCCAGCGCGTCCAGCGGCGGGACCCAGCCGGTGACGTTGGAGGCGCCCGTGACCGCCAGCACCCGCGGCGCGGGCGCGGCGTCGAGCGCGGCCACGACGTCGTCCACGGCGAAGGTGCCGTCGGCGGCGACGTCGACGACGCGCAGCCGGGCGTGCCGCCGCCACGGCAGCAGGTTGGCGTGGTGCTCGACGGCGGTGGTCACCACCACGTCCCCGGCGCCGCCGGGCCCCGCGGGGCGCAGCCCGAGCCGGAACGCCAGCAGGTTCAGCGCCTCCGTCGTGCCGCGCGTCCAGACGGCGACGTGGGTGGCGGGGTCGGCGCCCACCAGCCGCAGGACGCTGTCGCGCGCGGCCTCGTAGCGGGCGCTGGCGACCTGCGACTTCGCGCCGGCGCCCCGGTGGACGCTGGAGTACCAGGGCAGGAACTCCTCGACGGCGCGCGCCACCGCCAGCGACGCGGGGCCGGAGGCCGCCGTGTCGAGGTCGACGTAGCGGCGCGGGCCGCCGTCGGCGACGGGGACGGCGACGTCGGCACCGACCAGACGGGTGAGCGGTGCGCGGCTGCGGGAGGGGGGGAGCGCCACGGGGAGTTCCTCGGCCGCGGCGGGGCCCGGCTTGAGCGCGGTGCGGGCGGGCGTCCGGGTGGCCGGGGCGCGCCGGGGGTCAAGACCGGACGCCGGGACGCCGAGACCGGGGGGGTGAGCGCTTACCGCACCGCCCCCGCGCGCCGCCGCGGTGTGCGGCTCACCCGCCGCGTCTTCTGGGACCTGGCCCTGTGCATGGTCGGTCTCGGCCTCGCCGTCGGGCTGGTCTTCCCGCCGTTCGCCGTGCTGCTCGGGGTGCCCGGCGACGTCGCGGGCCGGGCGCTGTTCCGGGGGGCGTGCCTGGCCGCGGGGTTCCTCGTCGGGGCGCTCAGCTACGCGCTGTGCCGCTGGTTGGTGGGCGGGCGGCTGGCCCAGCTGAGCGTGCACCTGCGCGCGGTCGCCGACGCGGTCGCCGCCGCGGGGCGCAGCGGGGAGTGGTCCCGGGCGACGACCTCGCGCATCGCCGTGGACTCCGACGACGAGCTGGGTGCCACGGCGGCGGCCTTCAACAGCCTGCTGGACGGCCTGGAGGGGGCGGAGCACTTCCGCTCGCTGGTGCGGGGCTCCTCCGACGTCATCGCGGTGGTGGACCGCACCGGGCGGCTGTCCTACGTGACCCCGTCGGTGGAGCAGGTGCTCGGCCACCCGCCGGCCTCGCTGCTGGGGACGCGCCCGGTGGCGCTGCTGCACCCGGAGGACCGGGGGGTGTTCGCGGTGGCGCGGGACCCGCGCCAGCCCGTGCTCGCCCGGGCGCGGCACCGGGACGGGTCGTGGCGCTGGCTGGAGACGGTGACGGGGGACCTGACGGACGACCCGGCCGTGGTCGGGACGGTGCTGACCACGCGCGA
Source organism: Kineococcus haloalkalitolerans (assembly GCF_050871905.1). Taxonomy (NCBI): domain Bacteria; kingdom Bacillati; phylum Actinomycetota; class Actinomycetes; order Kineosporiales; family Kineosporiaceae; genus Kineococcus; species Kineococcus haloalkalitolerans. The sequence goes on along the minus strand of NZ_JBJLSH010000010.1, from coordinate 53,308 downwards.
CGTCAGCGAGCGCCTGGAGCTGGAGGAGCGGCTGCGGCAGCAGGCGTTCCACGACCCCCTCACGGGGCTGCCCAACCGCGCGCTGTTCATGGAGCGGCTGCGCGCGGCGGAGGCGGTGCCCGCGTCGCGGGGCGGGGGCTGCGCGGTGCTGTTCCTGGACCTGGACAACCTCAAGACGGTCAACGACGGCCTCGGTCACGAGGCCGGGGACGCCCTGCTGCGGGAGGTCAGCGACCGGGTGCGCGAGGCGGCCGGCGCGCGGGGGCTGGCGGCGCGGCTGGCCGGTGACGAGTTCGCCGTGCTGCTGACCGGCCCCGGCGCCGCGGAGGAGGCGCGCCGGACGGCCGACCGGGTGCTGGCGGCCCTGCGGGAGCCGGTGCGGCTGGCCGACCGCTGGGTGCCGACGGGGGTGAGCATCGGGCTTGCGACCGCGCAGGAGGCGGCCTCCTGCGGGCTGGGGCTGCTGCGGGCGGCGGACGTGGCGATGTACGCGGCCAAGAGCGCCGGGAAGGGGCGGTGCGAGGTGTTCCGCCCGCGCCACCACCGGGACCACCTGGAGCGGGAGCGGCTGACCGCGGACCTGCACCTGGCCGTCGCGGAGGGGCAGCTGCTGCTGGAGTACCAGCCGGTGGTGGAGCTGCTCACCGGGCGGGTGCGGGGCTTCGAGGCGCTGGTGCGCTGGCGGCACCCGCGCCGCGGTCTGGTGCCGCCGGCGGACTTCGTGCCGCTGGCGGAGGAGTCGGGCCTGATCGTGCCGGTGGGGCGCTGGGTGCTGCGGGAGGCGTGCCGGCAGGCGGGGGCCTGGGAGCGCGAGCACGGCGTGCCGGTGGGCGTGAGCGTCAACGTCTCGGCGCGCCAGTTCCAGCACCCGTCGCTGGTGCGCGACGTGGAGGAGGCGCTGGCGGCGGCGGACGTGCCGGCGGACCGGCTGACGCTGGAGATCACCGAGTCGGTGCTCGTGGCGGACGCGGAGCGGACGTCGGCGACGATGCGCCGGCTGCGGGCGACGGGTGTGCGGGTGGCGCTCGACGACTTCGGGACGGGGTACTCCTCGCTGAGCTACCTGCGGCGCTTCCCGATCGACGTGCTGAAGATCGACAAGTCGTTCATCGACGACGTGGTGGACGACGCGGAGGACCGGGCGGTGACGGCGGCGATCGTCCAGCTGGGCCGGACGCTGGACCTGCTGGTGGTCGCGGAGGGTGTGGAGACGGCGGAGCAGGTGGCGGTGCTGGCGGGGCTGGGCTGCCCGGTGGGGCAGGGCTTCCGCTTCGCGCGCCCGCTGCCGCCGGGGTCGGCGGTGGCCCACCTGCTGGCCGCGGGCGCGGCCGTGCCGGCGTGAGGCGTCCGGGCGCGGTGCGATCTGTCACGGCTGGGTCTCGAGTGACGCAACTGTCTTGACGGTGCGTGAGTGGGCGATGACGCTGTGTTGGTGAGACTCCCGCGACTGCTCCCCGCCGCCGTCGGTGCCGGCGCCCTGTCCCTGCTCGGGACGCTGCTGACCGTCCCCGCCGCGCAGGCCGCCGAGACCCTGCCCGCCCCCGTGTCCGGCTCCTGGACGGTCGAGGGCCGCGGCTACGGCCACGGGTACGGCATGTCGCAGTGGGGGGCGCAGTCGCGCGCCGTCGCCGGGCAGGACCACCGGCGCATCCTCGCCGACTACTACCCCGGCACCACCGTCGGCAGCCGGGCGAACCGCGACGTGCGCGTGCAGCTGTCCCGCTTCGCCGGCCCCGAGGTGTTCCTGGAGACCCGCACGGCCTCCCCGCTGCGCGTGGGCGCCCGCGAGGTGCCGCAGGGGCAGCGGCTGCGCGTGACGTGGGACGCCGGCGCCCTGCGGCTGACGGCCTTCGCCGAGGGCTGGCGCGAGGTGTGGACCGAGCGCTGGACGAGCGTGCCCGTCGTCACCGGCGCGAGCGGCGTGTGGGTCGAGCGGGTCGACGGCTCCGGCAACCGCTACAGCGGCAGCGTCTCCTTCCCGCTGACCAGCACCATCACGCCGATCAACACCCTGCCGCTGGAGGACTACCTGCTGGGCGTCGTGCCCCGCGAGTCGCCCGGCTGGTTCGCCCCCGAGGCCCTGAAGGCGCAGGCCGTCGCGGCCCGCAGCTACGCCCTGTCCACGCTGCGCCCGGCGGGCTCGCCCTTCGACATCTGCGACACCGAGGCCTGCCAGGTCTACCTGGGCGTGCAGTCGCGCACGGCCGCCGGCGCCGTCACCGAGCTGCAGCCGGCCACCACCACGGCCGCCGTGCGCGCCACCGCCGGGGAGATCAGGGAGTTCCAGGGCGCCCCGGCGTTCACCCAGTTCTCCTCCAGCAACGGCGGCTGGTCGGCCACCGGCAGCCGCCCCTACCTGCGCGCCGGGGAGGACCCCTGGAGCTCGCCGGCCGGGAAGGTCCCGCAGGACACGGTCGCCGGCTGGACCGCGCAGCTGCCCGTGGCCACCGTCGCCCGCCAGTGCCCCGCCGGCGGGCAGGTGCGCAGCCTGAGCGTCACCCGCCGCGACGGCCAGGGCCCGTGGGGCGGGCGGATCACCGAGCTGCTGCTGCGCTGCACCAGCGGCGACCGCACCCTGTCCGGCGCCTCCGTCGCCCGCTTCTCCGGCGCGCTGCGCTCCAGCCTGTGGACGTTCGTGCCCGGCGGGCGCGAGCAGGTCGACGCCCGCTGGCGCGGCCTCGGCGGCGACGCCGGCGTCCTGGGCCGCCCGACCTCGCCCGTGTGGGGACTGCCGCAGGTCGAGGGCTCCTACCAGCTGTTCGAGCGCGGGGCGGTCTACTGGTCCCCGCGCACCGGCGCCCACCCCGTGCGCGGGGAGATCCGCAACGCGTGGGGCCGGCTGGGCTGGGAGGACGGCCCCCTCGGCTTCCCGACCAGCGCCGAGGCCCCCCTGCGCGGCGGCGCCGGGCAGACCTTCGCCGGCGGGTCCCTCCTGTGGTCCCCGGCCACCGGCGCCCACGAGGTGCGCGGGGCGATCAGGGACCGCTGGAGCGCCCTCGGCGCCCAGGACGGCTGGCTCGGCTACCCCGTCTCCGACGAGTGGCGGCTGCCCGGCGGGGCGTGGGAGGAGTTCCGGGGCGGCGCCGTGTACTGGTCGCCGGCCACCGGTGCGCACGCCGTGCGCGGGGCGATCCGCGGCGAGTGGGGCCGGCTGGGCTGGGAGAACGGCGGCCTCGGCTACCCGACGTCCAGCGAGTACGACGTCGCCGGCAGCCCGGGCGCCAAGCGCACCGACTTCCAGGGCGGGTCGATCACCTGGACCCCGGCCGGGGGAGCCGTCGTCAGCTACCGCTGAGGTCCCGCGGGGCCGCGCGTCGGGTGACGGCGGGTGCGCGGAGCTGCCATACGCTGGCGCCCCGTGAGCCAGCTCGACCGTCCCGCCGACCGCGTCGAGCCCGGCGGGCCCCCCGACAGCGGTCCCGGCACCCGGCGCGGCGGTGCCCGCCCGGTCCCGGCGCCGGGCCGCGACGCCGTGGTCCGCGGCGGGTTCGCGCGGCTCACGGCGGCCCTGGCCCTGGCCGGGGTGGTCTCGCTGGCCGTCAGCCTCGCCGTGCACGCCGCGGTCCGGCGCACCGGCCTGGCGCAGCTGACGTCCTTCGACGCCGACCCCACCTACGCCGGGACCGCGCTGCTCACCGCGGCCGTGGTCCTCGTCGTGGGCGCCGCCCTGCTCGTGGGGGTGCGCAGCCGCTGGTGGGCCGGGACGGAGGCCGTCGCCGTCGTCGCCGTCTCGGCGCTGTCCACCGCGCTGCTGGCGGTGCCGCTGGCCGGCACCCGCTACTACCTGGGCGGCAACAGCGTCGACCAGCTCTTCCGCACCCAGTTCCTCGGCCGCCTCGCCGACGACTGGCGACTGGCGGACATGAACTACGCCGACCTGCCCTCCTTCTACCCCTCGGGGTGGTTCTGGCTGGCCGGCCGCTACGCCGCGCTGACCGGCACCCCCGCCTGGGAGGCGTTCCAGACCGCCGGGATCGCCACGGCCGCCGTCGTGCCCTGCCTGGCGCTCGTGGCGTGGTCGCGGCTGACCGGCCCGCGCCGCGGCGTCCTCGCCGGGCTGGCCACCGCCGCCGCCGGCGTCTACCCGGCGCAGGCCGGCCCGTTCGTCGACGAGCCGTACTCCTGGTGCCTGGCCGCGTTCGTGCCCGTGGCCGCCGTCGTCGCCTGGCGCGGCTTCGGCGACGTCACCCCCCGCCAGCGGCTGGCCGCCGCGGTCGCCGTCGGCGTCGTCCTCGGCCTGGGCGCCATGACGTACACCCTGTACGCCGGGTTCGCGGCGCTGCTGGTCGCGCTGGCGTGCGCCGTGCGCTCCGCGGCCGCCTGGCGGGTGGGGCAGGGGCCCGCGGCGCTGCGCGGGCGCGTCGCCGCCCTCGTCGTGGCGGCCCTCGTGTCCGCGGTGCTCGCCCTGCTGGTGTGGGCGCCGTACGTCGTGGCCGTCGTCACCGGCGGCGGGGGCCGCGCCGCCGCGCAGCACTTCCTGCCGCTGATCTCCGCGCAGCTGCCCACGCCGATGTTCAACCCGACCCCGTGGGGCGCGCTGCTGCTGCTGGGGTGCCTGTGGCTCGTGTGGTCGGTGCGCCGGCCCGGTCCCGACGCCGACACCGCCCGCCCGCTGCTGGGCGTCGTCGTCCTCGCCTACGCCTGGTACCTGCTGTCCACGGCCGCGCTGGCCGCCCGCACCACCCTGCTGGGCTTCCGGATGGAGGCCGTCCTCGTCGCCACCACCGCCGTCGCCGGGGTGATGGGCGGGGCCGCGCTGTGGCGCTGGCTGCGCGCCGGCGCCCTGCCCGCCCTGGTCGCGCGCCGGCGCGAGGCGCAGGCCCTGCTCGTGCTCGGCGGTGCCGCCGTCCTCGTCGTGCCGCTGCAGAGCACGCCGCAGTCGCTGTCCTCGCCGATCACCACCGCCTACCGCGACTACACGCCGGAGGGCTCCAACGCGCTCGGCGAGAGCGACCCCGAGCTCGAGGACGCCTGGAACGACGAGGTCCTCGCGGCCGTCGACGCGCTCGGCGCCGACGTGGTCGGGGTGAGCCCCGACCAGCTCGTCGTCCTGTCCGCCAAGTACGAGCTGTTCTCCTTCCGGCCCTGGCGCGGGTTCCAGCAGGTCACCCCGCACTACGCCAACCCGCTGGCCGACTACGACGGCCGCCGCGAGCAGGTGCTGGCGTGGGCGGCCTCGACCAGCCCCGCCGAGCTGCTGCAGCGCCTGGACGCCAGCCCGTTCGAGGCGCCCGACGTGTTCGTGCTGCGCACCGGCGAGGACGGCTGGTCGGTCGACCTGGCCCGCGACACCTTCCCCGCCGAGCCCAACGTCGCCTGGGAGCGGGCGGTGTTCGACCCCGCGCTGTTCGACGACCCCGCCTTCGAGGTGCGCGGGGCCGGGCCGTTCGCCGTCGTCGCGCGCCGGTGAGCCCCGCTCGCGCGTCCGGCCGCCCGCACCGGCCGGGCGCCCTCCTCGCGCTGCTCCTGGGCGCGCTGACGTGCCTGCTCTCGCTCGCGGTGCCGCTGGCGCCCGTCGTGGCCAGCACCCCCACCGTCACCTGGCCGCAGGCCGGGCAGCAGGGCACCGCCGAGGCCTCCACGGTCGCGCTGTTCATGCCGTACCGGCCGGTCGACGTCCGCGCGCAGGTGCCGTGTGCGGCGCTGGCCGCGCTGGACGCGCGCACCGCCGCCGGCGAGCGCGCCACGGCCCTGGGCACCGCCCCCGACGGCTCCGCGCGCGGCGAGGAGCGCTCGCTCGCGGTCACCGTGGGCGACGGGGAGCTGCGGGTGCGCTCCTCCGGCGCGCCGCTGGTCACCGTCCCGCTGGCGCAGCTGCCCGCCGGCTGCTCCCTGGAGGTCGTCGCCGACCAGGACGGCACCCGCGTCAGCGCGGGCGGCCCGCTGGCCGACGAGCCGGGCCTGCCCGTGCCCGAGGTGACCGCCTTCACCACCGACGTCGCCGCCGGCGACCTGGCCGGCGGCGCGGGCCCGGCCGTCACCGCCTCGCCCGACGCGCGGTTCGAGACGCGGCCCACCGCGCTGAAGACCGCCGTCGTGCTCGCGCACGTGCTGCTGGCCGCGGCCTCGCTGGTCGTGCTGGCGCTGTTGGCAGGGCCCGCGCCCCGCCGCCGGCGGGCCCCGCCGGCGCACGACGGCGACGACCGGCCTCGCACCACCCCGAGCACCCGGACCCCGGTGCGCGCGCGGCCGCTGCGCGCGGTGTGCGACGCCGCCGTCGGCCTCGTCCTGCTCGTGTGGGCCGGCGCCGGGCCCCTGCACACCGACGACTTCTACTACGTGCTCGAGGGGCGGGCGGCCCCGGCGACCGGCTACGTCGGCAACGTCGTGCGCTACTTCAACGTCCCGGAGATCCCCTTCACGCTGCAGCAGGAGCTGCTCGGCCTCGTCGCGCAGGTCACCGTCCAGCCGTGGGCGGTGCGGCTGCCCGCCGCCCTGTGCGGGATCGGCACCTGGCTGCTGCTGACCCGCGTCGTCCTGCCGCGCGTGGTGCAGGACCCGCCGGGCTGGACGTGGCCGCTGACCGCGCTCGTCCTGCTGGCCTGGTGGCTGCCCTTCGACGTCAGCGCCCGCCCCGAGAGCCTCGTCGTCCTGCTGTCCACCGCCGTCCTGGCCCTCGTGCTGGAGGCCGTCGAGCGCCGGCGCGCCTGGCTGCTGGGCGTGGCGGCCGTCCTGTGCGGGACGGCGGTGGCCGTCACCGCCTCCGGGCTGCTGGCCACCGCCACCGCGCTCGTCCTGGCACCCCGCTGGTGGCCCGTCGTGCGGGAGTCGCGCCTGGGCGCGGCCGCCACGTCCGCGCTGCTGCTGGCCGCCGCCAGCGTCGCCTCGCCCGTCGTCTTCGCCGACGCCACCCTGGCCGCCGCGCTGACCGCGCTGCGCGTGCACGACGAGGTCGGCCCCAACCAGTCGTGGTGGGAGGAGGCCGAGCGGTACTGGTACCTGACCATCGGCCCGGACCCCAACCAGCGGCTGTACTCGCGCCAGGTCGTCGTCCTGCTCACCCTCGTGCTGCTCGTCGGGGTGACCACGGCGCTGCTGCGCGCGCGCCGCGCCCCCGGCCCGCGCACCGCGTGGGTGGTGCCCGTGGCCGTCACCGTCGCCGGGTTCGCCGTCCTGACGATCGCGCCGACGAAGTGGTCGCACCACTTCGGGGCGCTGGCCGGCGCGGCGACCCTGCTGACGGTGACCGCGGCCGTCGTCCTCGTGCGCCGGCGGCCCGCCCGCTGGCCGCTGCTGGCGCTGTGGGCGTTCGTGTGCGCGGCGGCCGGGGTCGCCTTCCACGGGCCCGACGCGCAGGTGGAGTACTCGGCGTACGGCACCGACCCGGCGCTGCCGGAGCGGCTGTCCTCGCCGCTGCTGTGGGCGGGGCTGTCCGCCGCCGCGGGCCTGGCCGTGTGGTGGTGGCGCCGGCGGCGCACCCGCGCGGGGGAGCGCGACGCCTGGTCGGAGGTCGTCGTCGCGGCCGTGGCCGCCGTGCTCGCCGGGTCGCTGGCGCTGCAGGTGTTCAGCGTGGCCGCGGCCACGTACCGCCTGCGCGGCTCGTGGTCGGTGGCCGCGGACGCCGTGGACTCCCTGCGCGGGTCGTCCTGCGGGTTCGCCGACGCCGCCGTCGCGCTGACGGGGCAGGTGGCGCTCGCGCCGGCGGACGTGCCCGGTGCCGCACCCGGGACGACCGCCGCGCCGGCGGACCCGGGCGAGGGCGGGCTGGACCCGCTGCCGGACACCGTGCCCGACGGCGCCGACGCCTGGGCCGCCGGGGAGCCGGGGACCGCGGTCGTCACGCCGTGGCGGGCGCTCGGCGAGCGCGCGGCCGACGAGGCGCTGGCCCTCGCCGTGCACGGCGACCCGCAGGTCACCGTCGAGTTCACCGACGAGGCCGGCCGGTCGCTGCCGGTGCCCGCGGTCGTGCCCGGTGGGGAGGGGTGGCGTCGCGTCGCGTTCGGGCCGGTCGCCGACGCCCCGGCCGGTGCCGTCGCGGTGCGGGTGGTCCTGACGGCCCTGGACGAGGAGGGGGAGCCCGCGGCCGTCACGGACGTCCACCGGCGCACCGCGCAGGTGCTCGCCGACGTGCTGCCGACGGACGAGGGCGTCCTCGTGGACTGGCCGATCGGGCTGCACCTGCCGTGCCAGCAGCCGCCGCGCGTGGCGGGCGGTCTGGTCGAGCCCGTCGGGTGGCTCGTGCGCAGCGCGACGTTCGAGGGCACGCCGATGCTGGCGGTCATCGACGGCGGCGGCTCCTACGCGACGCTGCCGGAGGTGGCGACGCTGACGCCGTACCGCGGGTTCCTGCCCGGCGCCCCGTACCGGGAGTGGGGCGAGCTGGTCGAGGTGACCTACGACCTGCCCACCGGCGGGTACGACGTGGCGCCGGGGGAGCGGACGGTGCCCGGTTGGCGCTGGTGGGAGGGCGCCGGCCCGGGCCCGAGCCCCCAGGAGTTCATCGACCAGCCGGAGCGCTGACCACGAGGCACCACTCCGCCGTGATCACGGATGGGTGGACCCTCGTCCTTCCATGATCACGGCCAGGTGGGGCGGCTGTCGTGAGCGCCTCGCGTGCGCGACCCCCCTCCGTGATCTTGCTGGGATTCCCTGCAAGATCACGGGAAGGGGGGGCAGGGGCAGCGCGGGGTGAGGGTCGGTGCTGCGAGCCGCCGTACCGCCGCTGTGATCGTGGACGGGTGAGCCTCCACCCTTCCGCGATCACAGAGGGGAGGGCTGGGGTCGTCGGCCCGGGGACGACGAACCCCGCCGTGATCTCGCTGGGACTCCCTGCAAGACCACGGCGGGGTCGGGGTGGTGCGGGGTGGGTCAGCGGTAGGTGACCTTCGCGCCGGCGCCGGGGGTCCAGGTGATGGAGCCGCCCTGGAAGGTGGTGCGCTTGGCCCCGCCGGACAGCGTCACCTCGTCGGAGGTCGGGTAGCCCAGCCGCCCGGCCTCCCAGCCCTGCGCCGCCCACGCGCCGCGGATAGCACCGCGGACGGTGTGCGTGCCGGTGGCGGGGGAGAAGTACACCGACCCGCCCTGGAAGTGGGTGAACGCGCCCCCGGGCAGGACGACCTCGTCGGTGACGGGGTAGCCCAGCCAGCCGTTCTCCCAGCCGGTGGAGGCCCACTTGTCGCGGATGAGCCCGCGCACCACGTGCGCGTCCGTGGCCGGCGACCAGTAGATCGACCCGCCCTGGAAGTGGTTGAACGCCCCGCCGCGGATCGCGGTCTCGTCGTTCACGGGGAACCCGAGGGCGGAGTTCTCCCAGCCCCACGCGGCCCAGCGGTCGCGGATGCGGCCGGTGACGACGTGCGCGCCGGTGACGGCCGAGGTGTACACCGAGCCGCCCTGGAAGTGCTGGTAGAAACCGGGCTTGGTCGGCGTGGGCAGGACGGCCGACGTGGGGGCGCCCAGCGACCCGCGGGCCCCGCCCAGCGCGCTCCACTTCAGCGTGATGTCCGAGGACGTGGTCGCGGCGGCGCCCTCCACGCGCAGGCGCTTGTCGGGGTCCTGCACGAGCTTGACGATCGACATGCGCCGCGGGTGCGGGACCGGCCCGCCGACGTTCTCGCCGAGGCGGAACGTGGCGTAGGCCATGCGCAGCTCGCCCTGCTTGTCGACGAAGCCGGAGGAGCCGCCGGGGCCCTGCGCGCTGCCGGCCGAGGCGACGAGCGGGGTGCGCTGCACGCGGTGGCAGGGGGCGACCGGGCCGGCCGGGCACACGGCGTACCCGGAGGCGTAGTTGCTGTGGCCCTGGTCGTCGAGCGGGTCGGACAGGTTGCCGGAGTAGAACAGGTAGGTGGTGCCGCGGAACGTCACCATCGACGGGTTCTCGATGGTGTCGCCCTCCCACAGCGACCCGCGCTCGGTCTCCAGCAGCGTGACGACGGGCGCGCCGGGCTTCGGGAACCCGTTGTCGGCCAGTTCCGTCGCCTTGATCGAGGACGGGTGGGAGGCGACCTTGCCGGAGGACTTCCACAGCAGGTAGTTCTTGCCGGTGGCCGGGTCGCGGTACGGCTGCGGGTCGATGGAACCGCCCGGGTCGCGGTTCGGGTCCTCGCACTGGATCGGCCGGTCACCGCTGATGTCGCGGAACGGCCCCGACGGGGACGGCCCGGAGGCGACGGTCAGGCAGAACCGGGTGGGGGACACCCGCACGGGCGAGTACGCGAACCACGTGGCGCCGATGTTGAAGACGCCGGGCGCCCAGTAGTCGCGGTCGATCCACGGGCCCTGCTGGTGGTGCAGGCCCCAGGAGGCGCGGCGCACGAGGGCGTCGTTGGTGTCGTACCTGCCCCAGTCGCCCAGCGCCGTGTTGGCGCGGATCTCGGCGGGGATCTTCTGGTCGTTCGCCACCGAGTACCCGCCGCGCCCGGGCGGGCCGTCGTTCGAGTAGCGGTCGCGGACGGTCCAGGTCTTCAGGTCCCCGCTCGTCAGGACGGGCAGGACGCGCCCGCCGACGGGCGAGGCGTAGGCGTGGTAGGTGTCCCCGACGAGGACGACGGTCGGGTCGCCGAAGTCGCCGGTCCAGGTGGCGCCGGGCTGGAACCAGGTGGGTTCGGCCGCCTCGGCGGCGGGGGCGGGCGCGACCGTGCAGGCGGTCAGCGCGGCGGCGACGGCGGCGACGGCACCGGTCGCGAGGCGGCGCAGGCGGGACGGGCGCAACGGGTCCTCCGGTGTGTCCGGTGAGGTGGCGAGGGGCTCGCCACGGACATCGGCAGGGACCGGTCCGGGCTTGAGCGCATCCTGCCCCAGCGGTCCCGGTGATCGGCACCCGTCACGGGAGTCCCGGGTGTGAGGTGCCGCTCAGCGCGGTGTCAGCGCCAGGCGACGACGACCTTCCCGGTGGCGCGCTCCCACGTGACGCTGCCGCCGGTGAAGTCGTTGCGCCGGCCGCCGGGCACCTCGTGCTCGTCGGACGTGGGGTAGCCCAGGCGGCCGGTCTCCCAGCCCTGCGCGGCCCACGCGCCGCGGATCGCACCCTTGACCAGGTGCGCGCCGGTGCGCTCGCTCCAGTACACCGAGCCGTTCTCGAAGTGGCTGAAGCGCCCGGTCCAGCCGGGGGCGACCTGCTCGTCGGTGACGGGCAGCCCGAGGACCTTCGCCCGGTCGCCGGAGAAGTACGCCTGCGCGATGGCGCCCTGCACCGCCCGGGCCTGGGTGCGGGCCGACCACAGGATCGAGCCGTGCTGGTAGTCCTTGCGCCGCGCCGAGCGCCAGTCGGTGATCGGGGAGACGGGCGCGCCGAGGACGGAGCGCTCGCGGCCCAGGGCGGCGTACTTGCCCTCGACGGGGTTCGTCTCGCCCGTCCACCACGACGTCTCGGCGGCCGCGCCGCGGTGGCTGAGGGAGATGTGGACGTGGTCGGTGTGCGGGTTCGGGCCGGTGTACGGCTTCCAGCCCTCCTCGGCGCGGTAGGAGCCCCAGATCCGACCGTCCCAGATGACGTACATGACGCCGAGGCGGCGGGCGTTGACGGCCGAGCCGCCGTTCGCGCCCTCGCCGAGCAGCCAGGTGAGGAACTCGTCGGCGAGGGCCTTCTGCGCCGGGTCGCGCGCGTCGAGCATCCAGTCCAGGGCCCGGCCCTCGTGGTGCTCGGAGTTCACGCGCCCGTCGGCGGGGCAGGCGCGGGCGTCGCCGACGGCCTGCTCGCCGTAGGTGTCGAGGATGAGCTTCTTCAGGGCCCGGGTGCCCGGCTGCACGGGACCGCAGGTCGTGGCGGCCTCGTAGCGGGCGAGGCTGTCGACGCCGCTGGGCAGGTGCCGCGGCAGCGCGGGCGGCGCGGCGGAGGCCGCGGCGGGGGCGGCGAGCGCGAGGGCGGCCAGCGCCGCTGCGACCGCGGTCCCGAGGGTGGCCCGGCGGTGCAGCGGCATCAGCTCTCCCTCACGGTCACGGCGCCGGTGCGGCGGTTCCAGGTGATCGAGCCGCGCTCGAACGTGGTGCGCAGCCCGCCGTCGACGGCGAACTCGTCGCTGGTGGGGTAGCCGAGCCGGCCGGCCTCCCAGCCGCGCGCGCCCCACGCGTCGCGGATGGCGCCCTTGACGACGTGGGCGCCGGTGCGGGGGCTCCAGTACACCGAGCCGCCCTCGAAGGCGGTGAACGCGCCGCCGGGCAGCGGCACCTCGTCGGTGACGGGGTAGCCGAGGAACCCGGTCTCCCAGCCGAGGGAGGCCCACTTGTCGCGGATCAGGCCGCGGACGCACCGCGCGCCGGTGCGCGGCGACCAGTAGATCGACCCGCCCTCGAAGTGGTTGAAGGCGCCGCCGGGCAGCGGGGTCTCGTCGGTGAGCGGGAACCCGAGGAACCCGCCCTCCCAGCCGAGGGCCTTCCACTTCTCGCGGATGTCGCCCTTGACGACGTGGGCGTCGGTGGCGGTGCTGTGGTAGATCGAGCCGACCTGGTAGTGCCGGTAGGTGCCGCCCGAGCGGGCCGGTCCCTCGGCGCTGGTGGGGGCGCCGATGGCGGCGGCGCCGCCGATGGCGGCGTACTTGGCGGAGATGGCCGTGGCGGCCGTGGTGGCCCCGCCCATGAGCTGGGCGACGCGGGAGCGGATCTGGTCCATCTTCGTGAAGCCGACGTTGCCCGGGCAGGCGGTGAAGCCGACGTCGCGGTGCGCGTTGACGATGCGCAGGGTGACGTCGGTCCCGGCCTTGTAGCGGGCGGTGCCGCCGCCGGCCGAGCGCAGCCGCGTCGAGCCGAGGGCCGGCAGGCCGTGCAGGGACAGCTTCCACGCGATGACGCGGGCGACGGACTCGAGCATCGCCGCGGGCGGGGCGACGGAGGTGAAGTCGCCCATCATCGACACGCCGAACGTCTCGGCGTTGAAGCCGCCGGCGTGGGCGCCGACGACGGGCCGGGTGATCCCACCGGCGCGGCCCTCCCAGATGCCGCCGAAGCGGTCGACGACGAAGTTGTAGCCGAGGTCGCTCCAGCCGAGGCTGACGGTGTGGTACCGGTACATGCCGCGGATCACGGCGGGGACCTGGGACTGGCTGTAGGAGCCGCCGTCGGCGGTGTGGTGCACGACGCAGGCCTTGATCGTGGGCGAGTAGCCGGGGCTGCCCCTGCGCAGCGACTCGTCGGCGCCCCACTCGGCGCGCGAGCGGATCGTCGGTGCGGCCGCGGCCAGCGTCGTGGTGCTCGTGGTGGCGGTGCCGAGGGGGACGACCGTGCCGGTGCCGGTGCCCAGGGGGGCCGGCCCGGCGGGGGCTGCGAGCAGCGTGGTGGTGCGCGCGGCGCCGGGGTCGACGACCTCGAGGCGGGCGCGGCCGACCTCGCCGGCGGGCAGCTGGACCTCGACGGTGGCGCCGACGCCGAGCTCACCGACCCACAGGGGGTCGGAGCCGGTGGTGTGCTCGTGGGCGTCGGCGGTGCCGGGGTCGGGCTCGGAGTCGTTCAGCGGCAGGTCGCTCCAGGCGGAGAACTCCCCGCCGGCGCGGCGCACGCGCACGGCGACGGAGGTGGCGCTGGTGCCGCCGGGGAAGACGACGCCGACCATGCTGCCGCCGTCGACGCTGACGCCGACGACCTCGAGGCCGCCGCCGGAGGACAGCAGGCGGGCCGCGCCGCGCGGGGCGCCGAGGGTGACGGAGCGGGTGGAGCCGCCGACGGCCAGCGGCCCGGCGGACAGGGCCGAGGGGGCGTGAGCCGGGGTCGCGGCACCGGCGGGGGCTGCGGTCGCGAGGCCGAGCGCGGCGACCGCGCCGGCGCCACCGGTGAGGGTGGCGCGCCTCGAGACGCGGGTGTCCTGCAGGGGCATGCGAGCTCGCTCCGTCTCGGTCCGGTGCCACCCACACGGGTGAACTGTCGTAGGTGGCCATCGGTCGCCCTGGAGTCGAGCTTGAGCGGACGACCGGCCCGTGACGCAAAGTAGGTGACGATACGTGTGATGTAAAGGCTGCGTGGAGGGACTGCGGTGACGACACGCCGTGAGATGTACATCACCCTGCGTGTTGGCTGAGAGCGCGCTCAACGTCTGAGTCCCTGCTGTCCCCCCGCTGGGGGCCGTCAGGGGGAGGGGGTCGTCGTCACCGGCTCCGGTGCCCCGGCGGGCTCCATCAGGCGGACGCTGAAGGCGCGGCGGTCGGCCTCCTGGACCACCTCCCAGCCCTGCAGCGCCACGATCGTCGCCGCGTCCGCGGGCGTGGCCGCCAGCAGCTCGCCGGGCCCGCCGACCACCCACACGCGGTCCACCCGCGCCAGCGCCGCCGCCACCTGCGCCGGCTCGCGCGGCACCCCCACGAGCGTGCCCGAGGCCGCGGCCGGCTCGGCCAGCGCCAGGTCCTCCAGACCGGCGAACGCCTCCGGGTACAGCTGGGTCACCACCCGGTAGCGGTACTCCCCGTCCGGCACGAACAGCAGCCCGTCACCCGGCCGCGCCCCCTCGGCGATCAGCTCGGCCGTGCCGCGCAGGTCTTCCCCGTGCCCGATGGCCGAGTCGCGGAAGACGACCTGCATGTGCCAGCCCGCCGCCGCCGTCCCGGCCACCAGCGCCGCGGCCAGCCCCACCGCCGGGACCCCCGGGCGCGCCGGCAGCGCCCGCGCGCGCCGGGCCGACCGGGTCGCCCCCCAGCCCGCCGTCACCACCGTCGCCAGCAGCAGGCACGTGCCCGGCGCCACCGGCACCAGGTAGCGCGTGGTCCACAGCGGGTGCACCTGCGAGAGCAGCCACAGCAGCGGCACCCACGCCACGCCCCACAGGACCCCCAGCAGGACCGCCCGCCGCGCCCGCGCCAGCACGCACGCGACCACGGCCGCCGCGGCCGCCAGCAGCGCCCCCGCCGTCCCGCCCAGCGCGAACGTCGCGTGCCCCAGCAGGTCCGCCGGGGCCGGCGGCTGCAGGAACGCCACCTGCCCGCGCTGGCGCGACTGCGCCAGCAGCAGCGGCGCCGACAGCGCCAGCCCCGCCGCCGCGGCCAGCGCCGCGCGCCGGCGCGTGCCCGGCGAGGCCAGCGTCCAGCCCGCGTGCGCGAGCAGCACCAGCAGCGCCGTGCTGTTGACCGCCGTGATCAGCAGCAGCGTCAGCGCGTACGCGGCCCACCAGCGCCGCAGCAGGCAGTACGTGGAGACCGTCACCAGCAGCGCGGCCAGCGCGTACGGGCGCGCCTCCTGCGCGTAGCGGGAGGCGAAGGGCGTGGCCACCCACACCAGCGCCGCGGTCAGCCCCGCCAGCCGGGCCAGGCCCGGGCCGACCCCGCCGTCCGGTCCGCCGCCGGGGGAGGCCAGCACCGCGCGGCGGGCCGTCCCGTACAGGGCCGCCGCGGTCAGCGCCGCCGCGACCACCGAGATCCACCGCACGTCCACCACGTCGGCGTCGCGGCCGAGCAGGGCGTGGGCCAGGAAGTAGTGGGGCGCGTGGACGAGGTCCACCTCGCGCACGAGGTCGGCGATCTGCGCCGCGCTGCGGCGCACCACCGCGACCGTCACGGCCTCGTCGCGCCACGGGCTGGGCGCGGCCAGGCGGTGGCTGAACACCAGCAGACCGGCCAGCGCGGTCAGCAGCGCCGCCAGCGCGTCCAGCCCGCGGCGCGGCCCGCGCCCGGCGGTCCCGGCCGCGGTGGCGAGCCGGGTGGCGCCGCCGGCCAGCGCGGCGCGGGCGGCGGGGGACCGCAGGGACGACGAGGCGGACAGGGCGGGACTCAGAGGGGCAGGCGCCGGAACACCGGGGCCGGGACGTGCCGCAGGGCCGACATCACCCAGCGCATCGGGCCGGGCGCCCACACGGTCTCCTTGCCAGCTCGCACGGCCTCCACGGCCACCTCCGCCACCTGCTCCGCCGACACCGACAGGGGAGCCGCCTGCAGCCCCTCCGTCATCTTCGTGGTGACGAAGCCCGGCCGCACGACGACCACGCGCACGCCGTCCGGGCGCAGGGCCTCGCGCAGGCCCGTGAAGAAGGCGTCGAACCCGGCCTTGGTGGAGCCGTAGACGAAGTTGGAGCGGCGCGCGCGCTCGCCGGCCACGCTGGACAGCGCCACGACGGTGCCGTGCCCCTGCGCGCGCAGCCGCGCGGCCAGGCGCACGCCCAGCCCGACGGCGGCCGTGTAGTTGACGGTGGCGACCTCCACGGCCGCCGGCGCGTCCTGCCACAGCTGCTCGTTGTCGCCCAGCACGCCGAAGGCCAGCACCGCCACGTCGACGTCCCCGGCCGCGAAGGACTCCTCCACGACGCGGTCGTGGCCGGCCAGGTCGGTGGCCTCGAAGTCGACCTCGCGCACCTCGTGCCCGCGCCGGTGCAGCCGGTCGGCGGCCGCCTGCCGGCGGGGGCCGGGCCGGGCGGCCAGCGTGACGCGCAGCGGGCGCTCGCCGAGGCGCTCCACGACGGCCAGGCCGATGTCGGAGGTGCCGCCGAGCAGCAGGACGGAGCGGGGGGTGCCGAGCGCGTCGATCACGGGGGGCGTCTCCGGGCGGTCGCGGGGCGGTCAGAGGACCCGCAGACCCTAGCAACGGCGGCGGGCCGGCCCGGAGCGCGGCCGGGCGGCGGTCGGGGCCCCGCGGACCGCTCGGTAGCCTCGCGCGGTGATCGGCGGGTGACGGGCGTCCTGACGGGCTTCGTCGTCGTCGCCTCGCTCGTCGCGGTCGGCTACGTCCTCGGCCGCACCGGGGCGCTGGGTCCCACCGGGCAGGTCGTCGTCGCCCGGCTGGTCTTCTTCGTCGGCTCGCCCGCCCTGCTCGTGCAGACCCTCGCCACGGCCGACGTCGCCGTCCTCTTCTCCTCGCAGCTGCTCGTCACCGGCTCCGGGGTCCTCGTCTGCCTGCTGGTGTGGCTGCTGGTGGCCCGGCTCCGCTGGCGCGCCGACCGCGGCGCGCTCGTCATCGGCGCCCTGGCCGCCTCGTTCGTCAACGCCGCCAACATCGGCCTGCCCGTGGCCGCCTACGTGCTGGGCGACCTGACGGCCGTGCTGCCGGCGCTGCTGCTGCAGATGGTGGTGCTCACGCCTATCGCGCTGGGGATCCTCGACGTGTCCGGCGCCCCCGGCGGGGCCTCGCTCAAGCGCGCGCTCACCCCGCTGGTCAACCCGATGCTGCTGGGCGCCGCGGTCGGGGTGCTGCTGGCGGTGACCGGCTGGCGGCTGCCCGCGGCGGTCGCCGAGCCCGTCGGCCTGCTGGCCGGGCTCGCCGTCCCCGGCGCCCTCATCTCCTTCGGGATCTCCCTGCACGGCGGCTCGCTCGCCGGGTGGCGGCGCCCCGACGTCCTGCTGGCCACCGGGCTGAAGGCGATCGTGCAGCCGCTGGTGACGTGGGCCGTGGCCGCCCACGTCCTCGGCCTGGCCCCGGCCACCGTCTTCGCCGCCACCGTGGTCGCGGCGCTGCCGACCGCGCAGAACGTCTTCACCTTCGCGGTGCGCTACGGCGTCGCGCGCGACCTCGCGCGCGACACCGTGCTGGCCACCACCGTGCTGGCCGGGCCCGTCCTCGTCGCGGTCACGCTGCTGCTGCCGCGCTGAGCGGGCGCCTCAGCGCGAGCGCCCCGCCTGCCAGGCCTCCCACGCGGAGGACACGATGTCCGTCAGGCCCCGCGAGGCCGTCCAGCCCAGGTCCTCGCGGATGCGCGAGACGTCCGCCACCAGCGACGGCGGGTCGCCCGCGCGGCGCTCGCGCACGTCCGGGTCCACCGGCAGGCCCGTCACCTCGCGCACGGCGTCCAGCACCTGCAGCACCGAGGAGCCGGTGCCGGTGCCCACGTTGAAGACGTCGTGCGGGCGCTCGTCCGCGTCCAGGCCGTCCAGGGCGGCCAGGTGCGCGGAGGCCAGGTCGGCCACGTGCACGTAGTCGCGCACGGCGCTGCCGTCGGGGGTGGGGTAGTCGCCGCCGAGGACGACGGGGCGCCGGCCCTCGTCCAGCGCCCGGAAGACGATCGGCACGAGGTTGAGCACGGCCGTGTCGCCCAGGTCGGGCCAGCCGGCGCCGGCGACGTTGAAGTAGCGCAGGTTCGCCGCGCGCAGCCCCCACGCCACGCCCGCGGCGCGGGTCATCCACTCCCCGACGAGCTTCGTCTGCCCGTACGGGTTGATGGGCTCGCACGGGCCGTCCTCGCGCACCACGGGACTGTCCGGGGCGCCGTAGGTGGCCGCGGAGGAGGAGAAGACGAGCCGGCCCACCCCGGCGTCCTCCATGGCCTGCAGCAGGTTCGCGGTGCCGCCCACGTTCTGCGACCAGTAGCGGGCCGGCTGCTGCACCGACTCGCCGACCTGCTTGCGGGCGGCGAAGTGGATCACCGCGTCGACGTCGTGCTCGGCGAACGCCGCGCGCAGCGCGTCGCGCGCGCCGTCGGTGGCGAGGTCGACCTGCACCACGGGGGCGTCCCCGACGCGGGCGACGCGGCCGTTGGACAGGTCGTCGGCCACCACCACGCGGTCACCGCGCTCGGTGAGCAGGCGCACGACGTGGGACCCGATGTAGCCGGCACCGCCGGTCACGAGGACGCTCATGGTCGCCCAGCGTAGTGAGACGCCCCTCGCCGTGAGCGGGGTTCCCACTAGGGTCGCGCGTGTGCACCGGCTCGAGAACCGCGTCCAGCCGTACGCGTGGGGCTCGCCCACCGCGATCCCGCACCTGCTGGGCCGCCCGGCCGACGGCACCCCGCAGGCCGAGCTGTGGATCGGCGCCCACCCCGCCGCCCCCTCGGCCGTCGTGGCCGGCGACGGCGGCCGCGCCGGGCTGGACGAGGTCCTCGACGCCGCGGGGGTGCCGCGCCCGCCGCTGCTGAAGGTCCTCGCGGCGGCCGCGCCGCTGTCCCTGCAGGTGCACCCGGACCGGGCCACGGCTCGCCGGCGCTTCGCCGAGGAGGAGGCCGCGGGCGTGCCCCGCGACGCCGCCCACCGCCTGTACAAGGACGACGAGCACAAGCCGGAGCTGCTGTACGCGCTGGAGCCGTTCGCGGCGGTGGCCGGCTTCCGCGCCCCCGCCGCCGCCCGCGAGCTGCTGGCCGGCCTGCCGCTGGTCGGGTTGCCCGCCGCCACGGACGCCCTGCTGGCCGCGCTGCTGGACGACCTCGCGGCCGACGACGAGGGGGAGGCGCTGCGCGCGGCGACCTCGCGGCTGCTGACCGCCGAGGCGGACGTCGTCGGGCCGCTCGTGCAGGCCGTGGCCGTCGCGTGCGCCGGCTCCGACGACCCGTCCGCGCTGTGCGCCAACCACCTGGCCGGGCACCACCCCGGCGACCCGGGCGTGCTGGTCTCGCTGCTGCTCAACCAGGTGCGCCTGGCGCCCGGGGAGGCGCTGTACCTGCCCGCGGGCAACGTGCACGCCTACCTGTGGGGCACCGGCGTGGAGCTCATGGCCAGCTCCGACAACGTCCTGCGCGGCGGGCTGACGCCCAAGCACGTCGACGTGCCGGAGCTGCTGCGGGTGGTGGACTTCCGGGTGCTGCCGCCGCCGCTGCTGGCGCCGCGGCGGGTCTCCGCGGACGAGCTGGTGCTCGACCCGGGGGTGGGGGACTTCGCGCTCGCCGTCCTCACCGCCCGCCCGGGCACGGTCACCACGTGGGAGCGGGCGGTCCCGCGGACCCTGCTGTGCCTGGAGGGGGAGGTGGCGGTCACCGCCCCGGACGGCGGGGAGCTGGTGCTGGCGCGCGGGCAGTCCGCCTTCGTCCTGCCCGCCGAGCACCCCGTCACCGCGCGCGGGGAGGGCCTGCTCGTCGCGGCGACCCCCGGGGAGCCCGCCCCGGGCTGAGCGGTCCCCGCGACGAGGTTTCCCCGCGGTGAGGCCCGGGTACCTGCAGGTCGGGTACGACAGCGCGCCCAGGCCGCCGCCGGGACCACCGGACCCGGTGGCCCGTCGTCCCGGGAGGACCTGTGACCCCGCTGCCCGCCGCGCCCGACCACGTGCGCCTGGCCGTCACGGCCGGCGAGGACGCCACGGCCCAGGTGCGGCGCTTCGTGCGGCTGTTCGCCCAGCAGTCGGGCGTCGACGGCGAGGTGGCCGACGACCTCGTGCAGGCCGCGGCGGAGCTCCTGGCCGTCGGGGACACCGTCGAGCAGGTGCGCGCGGTGGAGGTGCGCGAGACCGGGGCCGGCATCGTCGTGGTGGTGGACCTCGCCGGCCGTGACACCCCGCACCTGGCCGCGGAGGCCGACGCCCTGCTGTCCGGGCTGACCCGCGAGTGGGGCTGGCGGCGCACCCCGGACGCGCTGCGGGTCTGGTGCGAGGTCGCCGCACCGGCCTGACCCGCGCCGCCCGCCCGCCCCGCGCCCTCAGGCGCCGGGCGGCGGGGCGGACCGCCCGGCCAGCAGGCGCGCCAGGGCCGGGGCGGCCAGCAGCATCACCAGCAGCCGCAGCACCTGCACGCTGAGCACGAACGTGGCGTCCGCGCCCACCCCGACGGCCGCGGCCAGCACCGCGTACAGCCCGCCCGGCGTCGTGGCGAGGTAGGTGTCCAGCAGCGGCAGGCCCGTGGCCGCCGACAGCGCCACCGCCAGGCCGGCGCAACCCGCGACGCCCACGACGATGAGCGCGAGCGCCGCCGGCAGCACCCGCGCGACCGCGGCCAGGCCGGCGCGCGTGAACCCCGTCCCCACCTGCAGCCCGATCACCGCGTAGGCCAGCTGCTCCAGGAGCGCCGGCACGGTCAGGCCGTCGGTCAGCCCGGACAGCGACAGCACCGCCGTCACCAGCAGCGGCCCCAGCAGCGAGGGGGCGGGCAGCCGCGCCAGGCGGCCCAGCCGGAGCCCGGCGAGGGAGCACCCGGCCAGCAGCAGCGCGCCAGCCCACCACGGCCCGCCGCCGGCCCCCGCCGCGCCGGAGCCGCCGCTCACCCCGAAGCCCAGCTGCAGCACCACCGGCAGGGACAGCACCACGACGAGCACCCGCAGGTACTGCACGACCGCCACGACCCGCTGGTCCGCGCCCAGCTCGCGGGCCATCACCACCAGCCCGCTGGCCCCGCCGGCGACCAGCGCGAACGCGCCCGTGACGGCGTCGACGTCGCGGTGCCGGCCCAGCAGCCAGCCGGTGCCCAGGCTCAGGGCCAGGGTGGCGAGCACGACGAGGACGACGGGCAGCCAGTGCTCGCCCAGCGCCCGCAGGGTCGACAGCTGCACGAGGGTGCCGGTGGTCACCCCGACGGCGGCCTGCGCGGCCGTGCCGGCCCGCTCCGGCACGGCCAGCGGCGCGCGCACGGCCAGCGCGTCCACCAGGCCGACGAGCAGCCCGGCGAACAGCGCGGGGGAGGGCACGGCCAGCCGGTCCAGCGCGAGGGTGGCGGCGACGACGGCCGCGGCCACGAGCAGCGCGTGCGCGGCGCCGGTGAGCGCCGCCCGGCGCGGGCGCCGTGGCCCGCTCACCGGGCGGGGAGCACCTGCGTGACGCGCTCCTGCTCGGCGACGCCGTCGGCCAGGCCGGCCAGGTCGGGCACGAGGACGACGGACCCGGTGCGCGTGAACGCGGCCAGCACGGACCCGGTGGTGCGCTCGGGCCCGGCGTCGGTGAGCAGCCGCACCCCGGCCGGCCAGTCCCGCGCCGCCGCGGCCGCCTCGGCCAGCAGCGGCCCGTGGGCCAGGTCCGGCGCGGGCACGTGCAGGTCGCCGTAGCCGGTGACGACGCGCGCGTAGTCCAGGGCGCCGTCGGGCAGCTCGCCGGAGAAGGAGGTCGCCAGGGGCGCCAGGTCGACGGCGACGGCCTCGCCGCCGCGCGCGAGGGCCGCCGCCAGCGGGCCGGCGTCGGCGGCGACGAGCACGTCGGCCCCGGCGGCGTCCTCGCCCAGCACCACCTCGGCGCCCGTGGCCCACACCGCCAGCTGCCACACGACGGTGCGCCAGTGCGTGGGCAGCGCCAGCCCGACGCTCGTGCCCGGCCCGGCGGTGAACTCCTCCTCCAGCAGGTTCGCGGTCTTGGCGACCCACGTGGACAGCACGCGCGCCGACAGCTCCACGCGCTCGCCCGTGCGGGCGGAGTCCGCGCCGTACCAGGTCAGCCGGGGCGTGCCGGGGTCGTCGGTGCTCAGCTGCTGCAGGAGGGCGGGGACGGTGCGGGCCACCGCGCCACGGTAGCCGCCGGTCCCCCGACCGCCCGCGGCCGCGGGTCAGCGGGGCGTCGGGGCCGCGTCGGCGGCACCCGCTAGCGTCCCGGCGTGCTCCCCAGCTGGCCGGCGGTGCTGCTCACCCGCGTCCCCGTCGTGCTCGCCGCGGCCGTCGCCGCCGTCACCGCCGTCGCCGTCCCGCTGGTCCTGGTGGACCTGTGGCGGCCCCTGGTCGCCGTCCCGGTGGCGCTCGTGGCGGCCGTCCTGGCCGGGCGGCTGGCCGCGGGCGTGCCCGTCGTGCCGGTGCCCGCGTGGGCGGGCGCGACGACGGCCGCGCTCGCGGTGGCGGCGGGGCTCTGGGCGGCGCTGACCCGCTCCGAGCACGTCGTCCTGCGCCGCGACGCGGGCTCCCTGGCCCTGTACGCGCACCACCTGGCCGAGCACCACGGCCTGCCGGTGGACCCGTCGCTGGCCGCCCTCGGCGGGGCGGCCGCGCTGGCCGACCCGTCGTTCACGCTGGCCAGCCCCGCGTACTACGAGGTCGGCGAGGTCGTCGTCCCGCAGTTCCTGCTGGGCGCGCCGGCCCTGTTCAGCCTCGGCGACTGGGCCGCCGGCTGGGACGGGTTGCTGCTGGTGCCCGCGCTGCTGGGCGCTGCCGCCGTCCTGGGCGTGGCCGGGCTGGCCGCGCGGCTGGTCGGGCCGGCGTGGGCGCCGGCCGCGGCGGCCGCGCTGCTGCTGGCGCAGCCGTTCCTGCTGGCCGCCCGCTCCACCTACTCCGAGCCGCCCGCCCTGCTGGTCCTCACCGGCGCCGCCTCGCTGGCCGTGGCGGCCGTGCGCGCCGACGGGCCGGCGGCCGCCCGCCTGGGCGGCGGCGCGGGCCTGCTGCTGGGCGCCGTCGGGTTCGTGCGCATCGACTACCTGCGCGAGGTCGCGCTGCTGCTGCCGGTGGTGGCGGTGCTGCTGGTGCTGCGCCACCCGGCCGCCCGGGCGCTGCTGGCCGGCACCGCCCTGACGACCGTCCTGGCCGCGGCGGCCGCCGCGCTCACCTCGCGGCCGTACCTGGGCACGATCAGCGGGTCGCTGCTGCCGCTGCTGGCGGCGCTGGTGGGCCTGGCGGTGCTGTCGGCCGCCGGGGCGCGCGCCGCCCGGCGCGGGTGGCTGGCGCGGGTGCGGCCCCTGACGTCCCCGCGGCTGGGTCCCGTCCTGGCGGGCGTCCTCGCGCTGGTGCTGGTGGGCCTGGCCAGCCGGCCGCTGTGGCTGGTGGTGCGCCAGGACCCCGCCGACCCGGGCAGCCGGCTGGTGGCCGGGCTGCAGCTGGCGCAGGGCCTGCCCGTGGACGGCGGGCGCACCTACGCCGAGCACAGCGTCGACTGGCTGTCCTGGTACCTGGGCTGGCCCGTCCTGGTGCTGGCCGGTGCCGCGGCCGTGGCGCTGCTGCCGCGGCTGGTGGCGGCCGTGCAGGGCCGGGCGCCGCTGCCGGGGTGGACGGTGCCGTACGTGCTGGCCGTGGGGTCGCTGCTGCTGACGCTGTACCGGCCGGGCATCACCCCCGACCACCCGTGGGCCGACCGGCGGTTCGTGCCGGTCGTGCTGCCCGCCGTCGTGCTGCTGGCCGTGGCCGCGCTGGCGTGGGCGGTGCGGGAGGTGCCCCGCCGCAGCCGGGCCCTGCCGGTCACCGTCCCGGCGCCGGCCGTGGCGGGTGTGGGCGCGGTCCTGCTGCTGGTGCCCGCGGCCCTGGCCACGGTGCCCGTGGCCGGCCAGCGCACCGAGGCCGGTCAGGTCGCCGCGGTCGCCGAGGCGTGCGCCGCCCTGCGCGAGACGTACGGCGAGGACGTGGTCGCGCTCGCCGTCGACGCCCGCTCGCGCAACGAGTGGCCGCAGGTGCTGCGCGGCACGTGCGGGGTGCCGTCCGCGGCGCTGGTCGTGCCGACCGCCGTGGGCCGGCCGGGGGAGCCGGCGCACGAGGAGGCGCTGACGGCGGCCGTCGAGCGCGCCGCCGGGCGGGTGCGCGCGGCGGGCGGGGTGCCCGTGCTCGTCGCCGCCGGCGGGGAGCGGGCCCCGCGCGAGGCGCTGGCCGCGCTGGGCGCGGAGGACGCGCAGCCGCTGACGTACCTGCGCACCACCGAGCCGGAGCGGCTGCTGACCCGCCGCCCCGAGGGGGCCCAGCGGATCACCGTCGAGCTGTGGGCCGCTCCAGCACCGGAGGAGGCACCGGTCTGACGGTCCGCCGCGTCAGCGGCGGTCCCCCCACGGGTCGCGCGGCTCCTGGTCGACGTCCTCCCGGGCGTCCGCGAGCCACCGGTCCCCGTCCACCGGGGGCAGGTGGCGCAGGAGCCCGGGCAGCTCGTCGGCGGGCACCGCCCTGCGCGCCGGCGGGCGGGGCGCGGAAGGGGTCCCGGTCACCGCTGGATCGTCGCTCAGCGCAGCCGGGTGCGCGAGCAGCGCGTGATGTACGGGACGACGAGGCTCCCGGCGTCGGCCAGCCGGGCCTCGGCCAGCGCGCGCACGTCGTCCAGGACGGCCCGCCGCTCGTCCGGCGGCAGGGTGATCACCCAGCTGCGCGAGGACGTGTAGTCCAGCAGCTCGGCCACCGTCACCTCCTGCGACCACGGCACGTCGAAGCGCTCCACGGGGCCGAAGGGGCCGCCGACGACGGGCGCGAGGCTGCGCAGCTGCTCCTCCCCGGCGCGCGGCAGGGTGCGGTCCAGCTCGGCGACCCAGTCGACGCTGGCGTCGCGCACGTTCCACAGCAGCCCCAGCGTCCCGCCCGGGCGCAGCACGCGGCCCACCTCGGGAGCGGCGACGGCCGGGTCCACCCAGTGCCACGCCTGCGCGACCAGCACGGCGTCGACGCTGGCGTCCGGCAGCGGCACGTCCTCCGCGGTGCCGTCCAGCACCTGCACGTCCGGCAGGACGCGGCTGAACTCCCGGCGCATGCCCTCGGTCGGCTCGACCGCCACGACGTCCAGGCCGCGCGCGGCCAGCAGCCGCGTCAGCTTCCCCGTGCCGGCGCCCAGGTCCAGGACGCGGCGCGCGCCGGCCGGCAGCAGCCAGTCCAGCGCCGCGGCGGGGTAGCTGGGGCGGGCGCGCTCGTAGACGTCGGCGGCCATCCCGAACGAGCGGGCCTGCGCGGTGCTGCCGGAGGAGCGGGCCTGCGACGCGCGCTCGGAGGAGCGGGCCTGCGCGGTGCTGCCGGCGCCGGGCGCCGGGGGAGTGCGGTCTGACACACCGACAGAGTGCCCGGACCGGGGCCGCTGACACGCACCGGGTCGCCGTCGCCGCGGCGACGGCCGGGGGCCCCGAGCCGGGCTAAGCTCCCTGCGCCATGCCTCCCGAGCCTCCCGTGCCCTCCCCGCACCGCGCCGCCGAGGTCGACCCGGCCGGCCTCGCGCCCGTCGCCACGATCGTGCTGCCCTGCTACAACGAGGAGGCGCACGTCCTCGACGAGCTGAAGCGCATCACCGCGGCGATGGACGCCGACGGGATGAGCTACGAGCTGCTCGCCGTCGACGACGCCTCCACCGACGACACCCTCGCGGTGCTGCGCCAGGCCGAGCAGGTCTTCGAGCACCTGAAGGTCGTCGCCTTCCGCCGCAACGGCGGCTCGGGCACGGTGCGCCGCATCGGCACGCAGATGGCCCGCGGCGAGATCGTCGTGTGGACCGACGCCGACATGTCCTACGAGAACGAGCGCATCCCCGAGCTCGTGCGGGTGCTGCTGGAGGACGACTCCTACGACCAGGTCGTGGGCGCGCGCACCACCGAGGAGGGCAGCCACAAGGCGCTGCGGGTGCCGGCGAAGTTCGTCATCCGCAAGGTCGCCGAGGTCCTGGCCCGCCAGCGCATCCCGGACCTGAACTCGGGGCTGCGGGCGTTCCGCAAGTCGGTGTCCCTGCCGTACCTGCGGCTGCTGCCGCCCGGGTTCAGCTGCGTCACGACGATCACGCTGGCGTTCCTGTGCAACCAGCACGACATCAAGTACGTGCCGACGGCGTACGCGAAGCGGGCCGGGACGTCGAAGTTCCACTTCGTCAAGGACGCCTACCGCTACATCCTGCAGGTGCTGCGGATGGTCATGTACTTCGAGCCGCTGCGCGTGCTCATGCCGCTGGCGCTGTTCCTCTTCGGCCTGGGCTTCGTCAAGGCCGTCACCGACATGTTCCGCCACACCTTCTACTTCCCGGCGAACACGGTGCTGCTGCTGGTCTCCGGGCTGCTCATCGGCTCGGTGGCGCTGCTGGCCGACCTGGTCGTGCGCTCGCGGGACGACGGGTGAGCGCCCGCAAGGTGGTCGTGGTGGGCCCGGCCCACCCGGCCAAGGGCGGCACGGCCGTGCACACCACCCAGCTGGCGCACCACCTGCGCGGCGCGGGCGAGCGGGTGCGGCTGGTGTCGTGGTCGCGGCAGTACCCGGCGGCGCTGTACCCGGGCGAGCCGCTGGTCCCCGGCGGGGAGCCGGAGGTGCCCGAGTTCGTCCCGACGGTGCGGGCGCTGGCGTGGGACGCGCCGGCGGGCTGGGTGCGCGCCGGCCGCCGCTGCGCCGACGCCGACCTCGTCGTCCTGACCCACGTGGTGCCGCTGCAGGTGCCCGCGCTGCTGGGCGTGCTGGCCGGGCTGCGCTCGGCCCGCTCGTCGGCGCGCACCGTCGTCGTCGCGCACAACGTCCTGCCGCACGAGCCGCGGCCGGGGGACGCGCTGCTGGTGCGCCGGCTGCTGGCGTCCGTGGACGGCGTCCTCGTGCACTCGGAGGAGCAGGCCCGGCTGGCCCGCGACCACGGCGCCCGGCACGTCGTGGTGGCGGACCTGCCCCCGCACCTGCCGGGCGGGGAGCCGCTGGCCGGGCCGGCCGGCTCGCGCGTGCCGCGCGACGGCGGGGTGCGGCTGCTGAGCCTGGGCGTGGTGCGCGGGTACAAGGGCGTCGACGTCCTGCTGGAGGCGCTGCGCCGCGTGCACCTGGAGGGCTTCGACGCCCGCCTCACCGTGGCCGGGGAGCTGTGGGGCCGCGCCGGGCAGCGCGTGCGCGAGCTGGCCGCGGCCCCGGGCCTGCGCGGGCGCGTGACGCTGCGCGAGGGGTACGTGCCGGCCGCGGAGCTGCCGCGGCTGCTGGCCGAGCACGACGCGCTGGTGCTGCCGTACCGCTCGGGCACCGCCTCGCAGAACGCCCTGCTGGCCTTCGCCCACGGCCTGCCCGTCGTGGCGACCCGCACCGGCTCGTTCCCCGCCCAGGTGCGCGACGGCGTCGACGGCCTGCTCGTCGAGCCGGGCGACGCCGACGCGCTGGCCGCGGCGCTGCTGCGGCTGCGCGACGGCGGCCTGCAGGCGCTGCGCGAGGGCGTGCGCGCGCCGGACCTCGAGACCCCGTGGGACGCCTACCTGGCCGCGCTGGACGCGGCCGCCGAGCCCGGCGCGGCCGCCGCGCCGCCCGGGGGCCGGCTGCTGGAGGTCGCCAAGCGCGGCGCCGAGCTGGCCCTGTGGGCGCGCGTGGGCGTGCAGCGCCGCGCCGGCGAGCGCCTGGCCGCGCGCCGGCTGGGGCTGCCGCCGGCGCACCGGCCGGTGCCCAGCGGGGTGCCCCGCACGGGCGTCCTGCAGGACCGCGCGGAGGTCGCCGACGCGGTGGCGCAGGCCCGCCGGCTGCGGCTGCCCGCGCACCCGGACGCCCCGAAGAACTGGGACGCCCTGGGCGCGGTGGCCGCCGTCCTGACCCTGGCCGACGACGGCTCGCGCTCCGCGCGCGTCCTGGACGCCGGCAGCGCCCGCTACTCGCCGGTCCTGCCGTGGCTGCGCCTGTACGGCTTCGGCGGGGAGCGGGGCGCGCTGGCCGGCATCAACCTGGAGTTCGGCGCCACCGTGCACCGCGACGGGGTGGAGTTCCGGCACGGCGACGTCACCGACACCGGCCTGCCCGCCGGGTCCCTGGACGCCGTCACGTGCATGTCGGTCGTCGAGCACGGGGTGCCCGTGCCCGCGTTCCTGGCCGAGGCGGCGCGCGTGCTGCGCCCCGGCGGCGTGCTCGTGCTGTCCACGGACTACGACGCCGACCCGCCGGACACCACGGGCGTGACGGCCTACGGCGCGCCCGTGCGGATCTTCTCCCCGGACGACGTGCGCGGCTTCGTGCGCGCGGCGGAGGCGGTGGGCCTGGAGCTGGTGGGGGAGCTGACCGACGAGGTGCTGGCGCACCCGGAGCGGCCCGTGCACTGGGCCCGCACCGGCCTGGACTACACGTTCGTCCTGCTGACGTTCCGCCGGCGGTGAGCTCGGCGGGTCCGGGGGGCCGTGCGGGACCGGCCGCCCGGCTGGGCCGTGCGGCCCGCTCGCCGTGGGTGCGCGGCGCCTTCCTCCTCGTGGCCGTCGCGCTGGCCGTGGTCTACGTGTGGCGCGAGCGGGAGGGCATCGCCGCGGCGTGGTCCCGGCTGGACGCCGCGACGGTCCTGCTGGCGCTGGTGTGCTCGCTGGCCAACGTCGCGCTGGCCGGCGCCTCGTGGCGGGCGGTGCTGGCGGACCTGGGGTCGCGGCTGCCGCGGCCGGCGGCGGCGCGGGTGTTCTTCGTCGGCCAGCTGGGTCGCTACGTGCCGGGCACGGTGTTCCAGTTCGTCGCCCAGGCCGAGCTGGCCCGCGACCTGGGCGTGCCGCGCCGGCGCACGGCCTCCGCCCTCGTCGTCGCGCTCGGCGTGTCGATGACGACGGCCGCCCTGCTCGTCGTGGCGCTGCTGCCGGCGGCGCTGGCCGCCGTGGGGCCGGGCGCGCAGGGCGGCTGGACGGCGTGGCTGGCGCGGCTGCCGTGGCTGACGCCGGTGCTGCTGGTCCTGCTGTCCCCGCCCGTGCTCAACCCGCTCCTGCGGCTGCTGCTGCGCGTGGCGCGCCAGCCGCCGCTGGAGCACCCGCTGACGTGGCGGGGGCTGGGCGCCGCCGCGGCGTGGGCGCTGGCCTCGTGGGTCGCGGTCGGCGCGCAGGTGCTGGTGCTGACCCGCGCCGTCGGCGGGGCGGACCTGCCGCTGCCGGTGCTGGCGGCGCTGTGCCTGGGCGGGTACACGCTGGCCTGGGCCACGGGGTTCCTCGTCGTCCTGGCCCCGGCGGGCGCGGGCGCGCGCGAGGTCGTCCTGGCCGCGGTGCTGGCCACCGCCACGGGCGGTGCGGCGGCGGCCGTCGTGGTGCTCGGCTCGCGGGTGCTGCTGACGCTGGCGGACCTGCTCCTGGCCGGAGCCGCCCTGCTGCTGGGCCGCCGGGGCGAGCCCGCGCGCTGACGCGGGCGCGTTGCGATCCGGTCACGAAGCACCGCCGCGCCCGGTCCTGGTTGGAACCTCGGCGCACATCTCGGCAGGGTGTGCCGACGGTCCTCGATCACGCAGCCCGCACCCGAGCCGTCTGGAGCCCACCATGCGCCGCCGCACCGTCCTCACCGGCCTGGCCGCCGCCTCGAGCGTCCCCCTCGTCGCCGCCTGCTCCGGCGGCGGTGAGTCCGTGGACACCGGGGACGGGCAGGGCGGCGGCACCGGCGGGGGCGCCGGCGCGCTCGTCGTCGCCATCAGCGCCCAGCCCGACCAGCTGGACCCGCACCGCACGACGGCCTACGCCAGCTTCCAGGTGCTGGAGAACGTCTACGACACCCTGGTGGTGCCGGCCGCCGACGACCTGACGATGGAGCCGTCGCTGGCGGAGAGCTGGGAGACCAGCGAGGACCAGCTGACGTGGACGTTCACGCTGCGCGAGGGCGTGACGTTCCACAGCGGCAAGGAGCTGACCGCCGAGGACGTCGTCTTCTCCTACCGCCGGATCATCGACCAGGAGCTGGCGAACTCCTACCGCTTCGCCACCGTCGCCGACGTGGCCGCGCCCGACCCGCGCACCGTCGTCGTCACCCTGTCCAGCCCCACCCCGAACCTGCTCAGCCAGGTCGGCGGGTTCAAGGGCATGGCGGTCCTGCCCTCCGGCGTGGACGAGTCGACCCTGACGACGCAGGCCGACGGCACCGGCCCGTTCCGCCTCGACGCCTTCTCCGCCAGCGAGGTGACGCTGAGCGCCTTCGACGGCTACTGGGGCGAGGCGCCGACCGTCACCGGGGTGACGTACCAGTTCATCACCGAGCCGGCCGCGGCCCTCACCGCGCTGCAGAGCGACCAGGTGCAGTGGACGGACAACGTGCCGCCGCAGCAGGTGGCGAGCCTGGCCGACGACGACACCGTCGAGCTGGGCAACGTGCCCAGCGTCGACTACTGGTACCTGGCGATGAACTGCCGCACCGCGCCGTTCGACGACCCGGCCGTGCGCCGCGCGGTGGCCACCGCGATCGACCGGGCCGCCATCACGCAGGCGGCGAAGTTCGACGCGGCCGCGCCCAACCAGACGGCCATCCCCGAGGACAGCTTCTGGTACCTGGACTACGCCCCCTACGAGGCGGACGTCGACGCCGCCCGCGCCCTGCTGGAGGGCGCCGGGGTGAGCGGGCCGGTGACGATGGGCCTCATGGTGACCTCGGAGTACCCCGAGACGGTCACGGCGGCGCAGGTCATCGCCGACCAGCTGGAGCCGCTGGGCATCACCGTGGAGATCCAGACGGAGGACTTCGCGACCTGGCTGGACCGGCAGAGCCAGGGCGACTTCGACGCGTTCATGCTCGGCTGGCTCGGCAACATCGACCCGTTCGACTTCTACGACTCCCAGCACCGCACCGGCGCCTCGAACAACTACCACGGCTACTCCAACCCGGTCACCGACGACCTGCTGGAGCGCGCCGCCACCGAGAGCGACCAGGACGCCCGCAAGGACCTGTACGACCAGGCCGCGCGGCAGATCGTCGACGACGCCTCCTACGTCTACCTGTACAACCCGAACACGGTGCAGGCGTGGAAGCCCGGCATCACCGGGTACGAGGCGCGCGCCGACAAGGCGGTGAACTTCGAGACCGTCCAGCTGCCCTCGTGACCGGCATCGCGCTGCGGCGCGTGCTGCAGGCCGTGGTCGTCCTGCTCGGGGTGAGCGTGGTGGTGTTCGCCCTCGTGCACCTCGTGCCGGGCGACCCGGTCCGGCTGGCGCTGGGCACGCGCTTCGACCAGGCGACCTACGAGGCGCTGCGCGAGCGCGCGGGCCTGGACCAGCCGCTGCTCGTGCAGTACGCGCAGTGGATCTCCTCGGCGGTGACGGGTGACCTGGGGGTCAGCTTCCGCTCGGGGGAGCCGGTGACGCTGCTCATCCTGGAGCGGCTGCCGGCGACGCTGTCGCTGGCGTTCGCCTCGATCCTCGTGGCGCTGCTCATCGCGGTGCCGCTGGGCACGGCCTCGGCGCTGCGGCCGCGCTCGCTGGTGGACGGGGTGTCCACGGTGTTCAGCCAGATCGGCATCTCGGTGCCGGAGTTCTGGATGGGCATCATGCTGATCCTCGTCTTCGCCGGTGCGCTGGGCTGGTTCCCGCCCGCCGGGTACGTGCCGTTCTCCGACGACCCGCTGGGCTGGGCGCGCTCGCTGGTGCTGCCGGCGGTCACCACGGGGCTGGTCTCGGGCAGCGTGCTGACGCGGTTCACGCGCTCGTCGGTGCTGGAGGCGCTGGGCGCCGAGCACGTGCGCACCGCGCGTGCCAAGGGCCTGCCGGCGCGGGCGGTGTTCCGCTGGCACGTGCTGCGCAACGCGCTGCTGCCGCTGGTCACCGTCACGGGCGTGCAGATGGCCTACCTGCTGTCGGGGGTGGTCGTCGTGGAGATCGTCTTCGCCTGGCCGGGGCTGGGGCAGCTGGCGCTGCAGTCGGTCCAGGCGCGCGACTACCCGGTGCTGCAGGGCGCCGTGCTGCTGTTCGCCCTCGTCTTCCTCGTCGTGAACCTGGTGGTCGACCTGCTGTACACGAAGCTCGACCCGAGGATCTCCGCGTGAGCGCCCCGACGGGTCCCGCGGCGGACCGCGCGACGGGTGCGGCGGCGCCGGTGGCGGTGCGCCCGGCGCGCAGCGGCGCGCTGGTGGCGCTCAAGCTGCTGCTGACCTCGCCGCAGTCGCTGTTCGCGCTCGTGGTGCTGGTCGGTGTCGTCGTCGTGGCGGTCTTCGACGAGCAGATCGCGCCCACCGGGTTCAACGAGGTGGACGTGGAGCAGCGGCTGCAGCCGCCCGGGCCGGGGCACTGGTTCGGCACCGACGACCTGGGTCGCGACGTGCTCTCGCGGGTCGTGCTGGGCGCGAAGGTGTCCCTGCAGGTGGGCGCCGTGGCCGTCGGGTTCTCGCTGGTGTGCGGGACGGTGGTGGGCCTGCTGGCCGGGTTCTACGGCCGCTGGGTCGACACGGTGCTCATGCGCTGCATGGACGTGCTGTTCGCCTTCCCGGCGTTCCTGCTGGCCATCGCCGTCATCGCCGTGCTGGGACCGGGCATCACCAACGCGATGATCGCCATCGGCGTCACGTACACGCCGGTGTTCGCGCGGGTGACGCGCTCGGCGGTGCTGGGGGTGCGCGAGCAGGTGTACGTGCGCGCCTCGCGCTCGGTGGGGGTGAGCGACCTGCGGCTGCTGGCCCGGCACGTGCTGCCCAACGCCGCCCCGCCGATCATCGTGCAGACCACCGTGAGCCTGGCGTTCGCGGTGCTGGCCGAGGCCGCCCTGTCGTTCGTGGGGCTGGGCACCCAGCCGCCGGACCCGTCGTGGGGCCGGATGCTCGCCGAGGGCCGCGGCTACATCGAGCTGGCGTGGTGGATCGCGGTGTTCCCGGGCCTGGCGATCGTGCTGCTGGTGCTGGCGTTCAACCTCGTCGGTGACGGCCTGCGCGACGTGCTGGACCCGCAGCAGCGCAGCGCCCTGGAGGCCGCGCGGGCCCGGCCGGGCCGCCGGCGGCGGGAGGCCGGCTCGTGAGCGGGGACGCGCTGGCGGACGTCGTGCTGGACGTGCGGGACCTGCGGGTGCGCATCGACACCCCGCGCGGCACCGCGCACGTCGTCAACGGCCTGGACTACGCGGTCCGCGCGGGCGAGACCGTCGCGGTCGTGGGCGAGTCCGGCAGCGGCAAGAGCGTGTCCGTCATGGCGCTGCTGGGGCTGCTGCCGCGGACCGCGACCGTCACCGGGACGGCCGCGTTCGAGGGCCGCGACCTGCTGGCGATGAGCGAGGCGCAGCTGCGCGGGGTGCGCGGGAACGGCGTCGGGATGGTCTTCCAGGACCCGATGACGTCGCTGAACCCCGTCCTGACCGTCGGGCGACAGCTCACCGAGGGGCTGCTCGCCCACCGGAAGGCGGGCTCGAAGAGGGCGGCGCGCGAGCGGGCCGCGGAGCTG
Source organism: Kineococcus haloalkalitolerans (assembly GCF_050871905.1). Classification (NCBI taxonomy): domain Bacteria; kingdom Bacillati; phylum Actinomycetota; class Actinomycetes; order Kineosporiales; family Kineosporiaceae; genus Kineococcus; species Kineococcus haloalkalitolerans. Next base: position 20,124 of record NZ_JBJLSH010000010.1, on the reverse strand, counting down.
CTGGCCGACGTCGGCCTGCCCGACCCGCGCGGCGCGCTGGACCGCTACCCGCACGAGCTGTCCGGCGGGATGCGCCAGCGCGTCGTCATCGCCATCGCGCTGTCCGGCGACCCGCGGCTGCTCATCGCGGACGAGGCCACCACCGCGCTCGACGTCACCGTGCAGGCGCAGATCCTCGACCTGGTGCGGCGGCTGCAGGACGAGCACGGCACCGGTGTCGTGTGGATCACCCACGACCTCGGGGTGGTGGCCGGCACCGCCGACCGCGTGCTCGTCATGTACGGCGGGCGGTGCGTGGAGGACGGCGGCGTCGACGACGTGTTCGCCCGGCCCGCCCACCCGTACACGCAGGGTCTGCTGGGGGCCCTGCCCGCGCTGGACGGCAGCACGCCCGGGGAGGACCTCGTCGCGATCCCCGGCACGCCACCGCCGCCGACCGACCTGCCGCCCGGGTGCGTGTTCCACCCGCGCTGCCCCGTGCGCGGCGACGAGCGCTGCGCCACCGAGCAGCCGCCGCTGCTGCAGGTGGCCTCCGGTCCGCCGGGCGCGGTGCCGCACCGGGCGGCGACGTTCTGCCGCGCCGACGTCCGCGACGCGTTCGCGGGCGGCGGCGCCGAGGACCCCGCGGGGCGACCCGCGGCAGGGGAGGGGGCTGCGTGACCGGGACGAGCGAGACGCTGCGAGGGGACGTCCTGGTCCGCGCCCGCGACCTGCAGGTGCACTTCCCCGTCCGGGCGGGGGGCCTGCGCCGGAAGCGGGTCGGCGCCGTGCGCGCCGTCGACGGCGTCGACCTGGAGGTCCGGCGCGGGGAGACCCTCGGCCTGGTCGGGGAGTCCGGGTGCGGCAAGTCCACGCTCGGCAACGCGCTGCTGCGGCTGGTCGAGCCGACCGGGGGGACCGTCGAGTTCGACGGCACCGACGTGACGGCGCTGGGGAAGCGGGACCTGCGGGCGCTGCGGCGCCGGGCGGTCATGGTGTTCCAGGACCCGTACGCCTCCCTGGACCCGCGCACCACCGTCGGGCAGACCGTCGCCGAGCCCCTGGAGGTCCACGGCCTGCACCCCGGCCGCCAGGCGCGCGCCGCGCGCGTGGCCGAGCTGCTGGAACTGGTGGGGATGGACCCGTCGGTGGCCTCGCGCTACCCGCACGAGTTCTCCGGCGGGCAGCGCCAGCGCGTCGGCATCGCCCGCGCGCTGGCCGGTGAACCGGACTTCGTCGTGTGCGACGAGGCCATCGCCAGCCTCGACGTCAGCGTGCAGGCGCAGGTCCTCAACCTGCTGCGCCGGCTGCAGCGCCAGCTCGGCCTGACGTACCTGTTCGTCTCGCACGACCTGTCCGCCGTGCGGCACGTCAGCGACCGCATCGCCGTCATGTACCTGGGGCGCGTCGTGGAGGTCGGCACGGCCGAGCAGGTCTCCGGCGACCCGCAGCACCCGTACACGCGGGCGCTGCTGTCGGCCGTGCCGGTCCCCGACCCGGTGCGCGAGCGCCGCCGCGAGCGGATCGTCCTGGCCGGGGACGTCCCCTCGGCCTCGAAGGTGCCGTCCGGCTGCCGGTTCCGCACCCGCTGCCCGCACGCGTTCGAGCCGTGCCCGGACGTCGACCCGGCCCTGCAGGAGGTCCGCGGCGGGCAGGCCGCGGCCTGCCACCTGCACGGCGTGGTGGGGGTCGGGGACCGCGCCGACGCCGTGCGCTGACCGGCCGCGGCCGCACCGCGGGGGAGGACCCCCGCGGTGCGGCCGGACGTCGGCCGGTGGGATCAGTGCGCCTGGTGCTGCTCGGGGTAGACGGCGTCGACCTCGATCTCCACGAGCCAGCCGGGCACGGGCAGGGTCGCGACCTCCAGCGCGGAGCGGGAGGGCACGGCCGCGTTCTCGCGCAGCGGCGGGGCGGGCTCGCCGGTGCCGAGGACGACGTCGACGGCCTCGCGGGTCTCCAGGTCCACGTTGGCGAACCACTGCCGGTACGCGCGGTTCCAGCCGGCGAAGTCCGCGACCTCCGCGCCGGGCTCGTTGTCGAGGAAGACGCGCATGGTGATGACGTCGTCGACGTCCAGGCCCACCGACTCCAGGTTCTGCTGGATGGCGGCCAGGGCGTTCAGGCCCTGCGCCTCGGTGAGCGTGACGCCCTCGGGCAGTTCGCCGCCGAAGGCGTCCAGGTCGACGTACGCCTCGGGGGTGCCGGGCTCGGCGTCGGGGTTCGCCGCCGACGGCCCGGTGCCGGAGGACTTGTAGAGCGCCACGTCGGCGCCGATCCCGACACCGCGGGCGATGTTCGGGTTCGTCGCGCCGACGGGCAGGTTCACCGCGACGGTGCCGGGGGCGGGGGTGCTCCAGCGCTCGGCGGCGACGCCGGCGCCGGCGCCCGCGCCGAGCAGCAGGGCGGTGCCGGCGGCGACGGCCAGGGGACGGGAGGGCTTCTTCACGGGGGCGGTCCTCTCGGGGTTCTCGGGGTCCTGGGTCAGCTGCTCATGACGCGCTGGTGCAGCGCGGTGACGGTGGCGCGGGCGGACGTCATCGCCCCGTGCATCCAGGCGATGGCGTGCGAGAGGTGGTCGCCGGCGAAGTAGACGTTGCCCTGCGGGGCCAGCAGCGTGCGGTACGCCTGGCCCTCCTGGTCGGCCCAGCCGACCCAGCCGGCCTCGGAGAACCTCGTGGCGCCCCAGGAGACGGAGAACGAGGACGCGATGTCCTTCCCGTACACGTCGCCGTGGATCTTCGCGCCGTTCACGACGGCCCGCTGGCGGCGCTGCGCGTGCGGCAGCGCGGCGTACGAGCGGGCCGCGTCGCCGTAGTTGTAGTAGCCGACGACGACGCCGCGCTCGCCGTGGTAGCCGGAGGACGGGTACCAGATGCCGGCCAGGTCCAGGTCGGTGTTCGTGATGCCGCCGTAGATGCGGGCGTCCTCCTCCCACCAGCGGCGCGAGTACTCCAGGCCGATCTTGCCGGTGGCCGCGGGCACGGGGGTCTCCAGCGCCGCCTGCACGCCGGGGCCCAGGTTGTGCGGGACGCGCGCGGCGAGGTGCGGGGGCAGGGTGTTGACGACGAAGTCGGCGGTGGCGGTGCGCGGGATCCCGGCGGCGTCGGTGTAGTCGACCTCGCCACCGGTGGGGGTGGTGCGCACGCCGGTGACCTCGCAGCCGTAGCGGACCTTCGAGGGCCCGACGGCCTTCTCCAGCGCGTAGGGGATGCGGTCCATGCCGCCGACCGGCTGGAACATCATCATCGCCTGCGACCAGCCGAGCTCGAAGGAGAAGTTCCGGCCGATGCCGCTGCGCACCACGTCCTCGATGCCCGGGGCGGGGGAGACGGTGCCGGACTGCAGGCCCGCGCCGGGGGCGACGTCGTAGCCGCGCCGGCCCGTGCCGCCGGTGTAGCGGTCGCCCTCGGACAGGTCGCCGAAGTTCCGCAGGAACACCAGGAGCGCCTCCTGGTCCTCCGCGGTCAGCTCCGCGTCCAGCGCGCCGGCGTTCGTGGCCTTGGCCAGCAGTTCGGACACGTACCCGAAGGTGTCGGCCTTGGCGGCGCGGTGGGTGATCGAGCGGTTCGACAGGGCGGTGTCGCCGGTGTAGTGGACCAGGGCGTTGGCGTTCTGGTTGACGAAGGGTTCCAGCGGGACGCCGAGCTCGCGGCAGTAGTCCATCGTCACGTGGTGCTGGGGGATCCGCGCGGGACCGGCGTTCATGTACTGGCCCTCGGCGAACCGCACGCGCTGCGTCTCGCCGTTCAGGTCGGTCTCGGTGTCGCCCCCGCGCACCGTCCAGTTGCGCCCGCCGGGGCGGCGGCGCCCCTCCAGCAGCGTGACGCGGTACCCGGCCTTGCCGAGCTCGTAGGCCGTCGTCAGGCCGGCGATGCCGGCGCCGAGGACGAGGACGGTGCGGGTCGAGCGGCCGGTGAGGGTGAAGTCGGACGGCTTGGGCGGGGTGAACGCGGCGGTGGGGGCGGCCACGGCGGCGGGGGCCAGGCCCAGCGCGCCCATCGCGCCGAACATGGCCCCGGCGCCACCGGTGGCGCCGACACCGCGGAGGAACGACCTGCGGGAAACGGACACGGATCTCCTCGTCGTCGCGCGCGGCAGCGCGCGGTCGTGGGGGGTGGGGCACCGTGGGTGACGGTGCGTGCCTGACCCTGTCGTCCGTGTGTTTCCTGAAGATCAACCGGGTGTCACGTCTGCGTGACGTGTGGGGCCGCTGTGCCGCGTGCGACGCGCGGCACAGCGGTCAGCGCCGCGGCGGTGCGGTCGAGTGACGGACCACCAGCGACGTCGCCAGTTCCACGCGGGTGCCGCTGACCTCCTGCCCGTCGGCCAGCGACAGGACCGTGCGGGCGGCCGCCGCGCCCATCTCCGCGAGCGGCTGGCGCACCGTCGTCAGCGGCGGGGAGGCCCACTCGGCCAGCTGCAGGTCGTCGAACCCGACGACCGAGACGTCCTCCGGCACGCGCAACCCGCGCCGGCGCACCGCCTCGTACACGCCCAGCGCCATCTGGTCGCTGGCCGCAAAGATGGCGGTCGGCGGGTCGTCCAGCTCCAGCAGCGCCCGGGCCTCCCGGTAGCCGGACTCCTGGTGGAAGTCGCCCTGGCGCACCAGCGCCGGGTCCATCGCCAGGCCCGCGGACTCCAGCGCCGCCCGGTGCCCGTCCAGGCGCGCCCTGCTGCACAGCAGGTCCGGCGGGCCGCCGACCAGCGCGGTCCGGCGGTGCCCGAGCCCCACCAGGTGGGTGGTCGCGGCCAGGCCGCCGGCCCAGTTCGTGGCCCCCACCGACGGCACGCCGGCCGGGGGCACGCCCGCCGGGTCCACGACGACCAGCGGCACGGAGCGCTCCTGCAGCCACGGCTCGAGGTCGCGCTGCACGTGCGAGGTGACGAGCAGCACGCCGTCGCTGCCGCGAGAGCCCAGGTCGTGCAGCCACTGGCGCGCGGCGGTGGCGCTGCCGTGGACGGCGGAGACGACGACCCCGGCGCCCGCGGCCCGCGCGACCTCCTCGACCCCGCGCAGGATCTCGACCGCCCAGGGGGAGTCGAGGTCGTCGAAGACGAGGTCGAGGAGGCCGGTGCGGGCGCGCGCGGCCGCGGCGCGCTGCGGCCGGTAGCCGCGCGCCCGCAGCAGGGCCTCCACGCGCTCCCGCGTCGCCGCGGCGACGTCACCGCGGCCGTTGACGACGCGGGAGACGGTGGGGACGGACACGCCGGCCTCGCGCGCGATCTCGGTGATCGTCACGGGTCGGCCGGGTGTGCTCACGGCGCCCACGCTAGCCGGGTGCCGGGCCGTGCGGGACGGACCCGCGCGGGGAGGGGCTCAGCGGCCCCAGCCGGCGCGGGTGGCCGCGCGCAGGGTGTCCTGCAGCGCGTTGTACGCCGGCTTGCGCTCGTAGGTCTCCGTCATGACGGTCGCCGAGCCCTCGGAGGGGAAGAACACCGGCACCCACGAGTACTTGTCGGTGAAGCCCCAGATGGTGAAGGACTTGCACTCGCGCACGTCCAGGCAGGCCTGCAGGGCCCGCTGGTAGTAGTCGGCCTGCTGGGCCAGCTGCGCGGCCGTGGGGCCGTCCTCGCCGACCTCCATGCGCACGTCGATCTCGGTGATGGCGGTCTCCAGGCCGAGGTCGACGAAGCGCTGCAGGTTCGCGCGCAGGTCGTTCGGGAAGCCGTACTGCGTGCTGAGGTGGCTCTGCGGGGCGAAGCCGTGGACGGGCACGCCGTCGGCCAGCAGCTCCTGGATGAGCTCGTAGTAGGCGTCGCTCTTGGCGTTGAACGACTCCACGCCGTAGTCGTTGAAGTACAGCTTCGCCTTCGGGTCGGCCTCGTGCGCCCAGCGGAACGCGTCCGCGACGATCTCCGGCCCGAGGCGGTCGATCCAGATGTTCTCCTCGCGGTACTCGCCGGCCTCGGTGAAGATCTCGTTGGCGACGTCCCACTGCTGGATGCGCCCGGCGTAGCGGCTGACGACCGTCGAGATGTGGTCGCGCAGGATCTCGCGCAGCTCCTCGTCGGTGAAGTCGCCCTCCTCCAGCCACTCCGGGTTCTGGCTGTGCCACAGCAGGGTGTGCCCGCGCACGACCTGGCCGTGCTCCTGGGCGAAGCGCACGATGGCGTCGGCCGGGTAGAAGTTGTAGAAGCCCTGCTGCGGGTGGATGTACTCCCACTTCATCTGGTTCTCCGCCGACAGCGAGGAGAACTCGCGCGCCAGGCGGTCGCGGTACTCCACGTCGTAGGCGAACGGGTCGGCGTACGGCTGCTCCTCGTGGTGGCCGCCGCCGGCCACCGCCGAGCCGAGGTAGAACCCCTTCGGGGCCGCCGCGCGCAGCGTGTCCTGCGGGTTCTGGTGGTCCTTCAGCTTCGCCACGCGCTCGTGGGCGCGGTCGGCCGCGCGGTCGGCCACGGCCGTGGACGGCGCGGCGGTCGCGACGAGCACCGCGGGCGCCGCGACGGCCGCGGCGGCCAGCGCGAGCAGCCGGCGGCTGCGGGGGCGGGCGGGGGTGGGGTGGGTCGTGCGGGGACTGCGGGAGGGGCGCATGTCTCTCCTCGGCTCCATCGCCTGGTTCGCTTCCGGAACTGTTCCGGAAGGTGGTCCGGACCCTAGGCAGGCTCACAGGCGGCGTCAAGGGTTCACCAGCGCGTGAGGAGGGTGCGCCGTCCGGGTGCCGATCGTGTCCGCGGGCTCGTGCTCCCGCGCTCGGGCGGCTCGTACGCTGTGCCGCGTGCTCCCGCCCCGGACGTCGGCGTGGCGGCCTGGCCGGCCGGTGCCGCTGCAGGTGCAGCTCGCGACGCTGCGCCGCGGCGCCGGCGACCCCACGTACCGCCGCGACGTCGACGGCGCCGTGTGGCGGGCCACCCGCACCCCGCTCGGGCCGGTGACGCTGCGGCTGGCGCTCGTGCCCGCCGAGGCGCTCGTGGAGGCCACCGCCTGGGGGCCCGGCGCCGAGTGGGCGCTGGCCGGGGTGCCCGACCTGCTGGGCGCCGCCGACACCACCGCGGACGACTTCCGCCCCCTCCCGGAGCACCCCGCCCTCGTCGAGGCCCACCGCGTCCACGGCGGCTGGCGCGTGCCGCGCACCCGCTCGGTCTTCGAGGCCCTCAGCGCCTCCGCGCTGGAGCAGGTCGTCACCTGCGTGGAGGCCTTCGCCGCCTGGCGCCGCCTCGTGCAGCGCTTCGGCGAGCCCGCCCCCGGGCCCGCCGGCGCCGCCGGGCTGCTGCTGCCGCCCGCGCCGCGCGACTGGCTGCGCGTGCCGTCCTGGGAGTGGCTGCAGGCCGGCGTCGAGCTGCGCCGGCGGCGCGTCACCCTGCTCGCCGCGCCGCGCGCCGCCGCCCTCGAGCGCACCGTCGACCTCGCCCCGGAGGACGCCGACCGGGCGCTGCGCTCCCTGCCCGGCGTGGGCGTGTGGACGTCCGCCGAGGTGCGCCAGCGCGCCCACGGGCACGCCGACGCGTTCTCCTTCGGCGACCTGCACGTCGCGAAGGACGTCTCGCACGCCCTCGTCGGGGAGGTCCTCGACGACGCCGGGTGCGCGGAGGTCATCGAGCGCTACCGCGGGCACCGCTTCCGCGTGCAGCGCCTGCTCGCCCTTGCCGGGCACCGCCGCCCCCGCCACGGGCACCGCGCCGCGCTGCCCACCCACACCCCCAACCGCGCCGTGCGCGCCCACCGCGGGGTGCGCGGGTGAGGGTCCTCGTGCTCGGCTGGTCCAGCGTCCTGCACGGGGAGGCCACCGCCGGCGACGTGCTGGCCACCGAGGCCGTCGCCGCGCGGCTGCGCGCCGACGGCGTCGCCCACGACGTGGCGTGGAGCCCGGCCATGCACCTGGCGTACGGCCCGCGCGGCGGGGTCCTGCTCGACGAGGCGGACCCGGGCGCCTACACGCACGTGGTGTGGGTGTGCGGGCCGCTGGCGGGCGAGCCCGTGCGCGAGGTCCACGAGCGCTTCGCCGCCGCCCGGCGCGTCGCCGTCGGCGTCTCCGTCCTCGACCCCGCCGACCCCGCGGTCACCGGCTTCCACGCCGTCGTGCCCCGTGACGCCCCCGGGGGCCCGGCCGAGCGCGACCTGGCCGCCCGGCCGGTGCCGGCGGCGGTCCCCGTCGTCGGGGTGTTCCTCACCCACGGGCAGGGCGAGTACGGCGCGCGCCGCCGCCACGACGAGGTCTCGCGGGTCCTGGGCGACTGGCTCGGCGGGCTGGACGTGGCCGCGCTGGAGCTGGACACCCGCCTGGACCCGCGCGACTGGCGCCACCCCTCCACCGCCGAGCAGGTCGCCTCCGTCATCGGGCGGCTGGACGTGGTCGTCACCACCCGCCTGCACGGCCTCGTCCTGGCCCTGGCGGCCGGGGTGCCCGCGCTGGCCGTCGACCCCGTCGCCGGCGGCGGCAAGGTCAGCGCCCAGGCCGGCGCGTGGGCGTGGCCGGGGCTGCTGGGCTGCGAGGAGGTGCTGGCCGCCGACGGCGCGCTGGCGCTGGACGAGCAGTTCGCGTGGTGCCGCTCGGGCGACGGCCGCGCCGCCGCCCTGGCCGCGCGCGACGCCCGCGCCGCCACGGGCACCGGTCAGCTCGACGCCCTGGCCGCCGCGCTGCGCACCCCCTGACCCCACCCCCTCTCCTCACCCCCGTTCCACCCCCTCCGTGATCTTGCAGGGTTTCCCAGCAAGATCACGGAAGGGTGGAGCGGGGCGGGCCGGAGGTGCGGGAGGTCAGGCGGGGTCGGGGACGCGCACGACGACCTCGTCGGCCGCGACGCGCTCGACGCTGCCGGTCAGGCCCTCCGCCCACAGCGCCGCCAGGACGCGCTGGGTCAGCGCCCCCAGTGCGAAGGGGTCCGCCGAGCGCAGCCGCAGCCCCGGCGACATCCCGAACCTCGCTCCGAGCACGTCGGCCGCGACGGCCTCCGCCCCGCCGGCGCTGCCGGGCCCGCCCGCCGTCGCGACCTGCGCGCACCGCGCCAGCCGCTCGGGCAGCGGGCCGGGCACCACGGGCGCCGGCTCCACGTCCGCCGCGCCGATCGCCGCGCGCACGGCCTCCACGTGCCCCAGCCGGAACCAGTCGCCCGCCGCGCCGCGCACCAGCTCGCGCGCGCCCGCGCCGTCGCCCGCGGTGACCAGGTGCGACAGCCCGCGCAGCAGGGCCGCCGGCACCCCGTCGGTCTTGCCCTTGACCAGGTCGGCGGCCGCGGCCACCTCGTCCGCGAGGGCGCGCGCGGTGACCGTCAGCGTGCGCCCGGCGCTGTCCGGCGCGCCGCGCAGGTCGTCCAGGACCACCAGGCCCGCCGCGCCGAGCGCGAAGTCGGTCTGCCCCTCGCGCCAGGGCCGGCCCGCGGTGTCGGTGACGACGACGCCCACGACGGCGCCGGTCAGCTCGTGCAGGTCCGCGCGCAGGCGCGCGGCCACCGCGTCGCAGTCGTCGGGCAGCAGCAGCACCGTGCCGTCGGCGACGTTCGAGGCGTCCACCCCGGCCGCCGCCATCACCGGCCCCGCGGCGGCCTCCACGACGCGGGCCACCCCGGCCGGGGTGCGCCGCTCGGCGACGACCCGGCGCGTCTGGGCGGCCACGACCCGCTCGCGGTCCTCCGCGGGGGCGCTGAGCCCGGCCGCCTTGGAGACGACCTTGCTGGAGACGGCGATGACGTCGCCGTCGGCCAGCGAGGCGCGCTGGGCGTGCAGGGCGTCGACGACCAGGCGCGCCAGGTCCTGCCCCTGCGTCACCTCGCCCAGCCCCGTCAGGCCCACGACCTGCACGGACGCGGTCCGCCGCACGGCCGGCGCGCTCACGCGGCGCGCTCCCGCCCGGCCAGCTCGGCGGCCAGGTCGAGGGCGGCGCCGGCCAGCTCGGCGGTCGCCCGCGGGCCGCTCATCAACAGCGGGCGCCCGCGGACGACGAGGCCGGGGGCGCTCGCGGCGGTGGTGGCGCGCGCCTGCTCGGCGTCGTCCTCGGCGACCAGCCAGCCGTCGAGGAAGTCCGCGTACAGGCCGGCGACGGCGCCGGCGGTGGTGGGCACGCCGATCGCGGCCAGGCACGCGTCGGCCATGCCGCGCACGGGGGCGCCGCCGATGACGGGGGAGACCCCGACGACCGGGGCGGCGCTCGTGCGCAGGGCCTCGCGCACGCCCGGCACCGCCAGGACCGTCCCGATGGACACGACGGGGTTGCTGGGCGGCAGGACGACGACGTCGGCGCCGGCGACGGCCTCCAGCACGCCGGGCGCGGGCCGCGCGTCCGCCGCGCCGACCGGCTCCAGCGCGAGCGCCGGGACGGCGGCGTGCAGGCGCACCCACCACTCCTGGAAGTGCACGCGCCGGCCGCCCGCCTCCCCGTCGTGCGCGGCGCGCTCGGCCTCCGGGACGGGGGCCAGGTCGACGTGGGTCTCCACGACGTCGTCGGTCATCGGCAGCAGCCGCACCCCGGGCCGCCAGCGCCGGCACAGCTCGGCCGTCGCCTCGGACAGCGTGCGCCCCTGCGCGAGCATCCGCGTGCGCACGAGGTGGGTGGCGATGTCCTTGTCGCCCAGCGTGAACCAGGTGGGCTCCTGCCCGTAGGCGGCCAGCTCGTCCGCGACGCCGGAGGTCTCCTCCGAGCGCCCCCAGCCGCGCTGCTCGTCGATGCCGCCGCCGAGGGTGTACATGACCGAGTCCAGGTCCGGGCACACGCGCAGACCGTGCAGGGTGACGTCGTCGGCGGTGTTGCTGACGACGGTGACGACGGCGTCGCGGCGGGCGGGGTCGGGCGAGGCGCGCAGGGCGGCCAGCAGGCCGCGCAGGAAGCGGGCACCGCCCACGCCGCCGGCCAGCGCGGTCACGCGCAGCCCACCGGCGGGATCGGTCGGGGGATCGGTCGGGGCGTCGTGCCGGGGTGCTGACGTCACCGCGCCATCCTCCCCGACGGCCGCCGCGCGGGGTGCCGGGGGAGGTCGGGGGCAGGCCCGGAGCAGGGGGCCGCGGCGGATACCACGCCGGGCTTGACTCCTGCGGACGACACGCGTGTAATTCCACCAGTGGGGTCGCTTCGTGACCGCCACGTCACCAGGAGTGATCAAACAGGCCCGGAGGGACACCGTGGAGACCAGGACCGACCTGAACCCGCCCGCCGTGGACCGTGGACGCCCCGAGCTGACCCTCGTCGCCGTCGACGGCCGACCCGTGGCCGACCCCCTCGCCGGCGACCTGTCCGGCGGGTACGCGGGCGGCCTGGGCCGGCCGCTGACCCCGGAGGACCCGGGCTGGCAGGAGCTGGCCCTGTGCGCGCAGACCGACCCCGAGGCGTTCTTCCCCGAGAAGGGCGGCTCCACCCGCGAGGCCAAGCGCGTCTGCTCCGGCTGCGAGGTCCGCCAGGAGTGCCTGGAGTACGCGCTGTCCAACGACGAGCGCTTCGGGATCTGGGGCGGGCTGTCCGAGCGCGAGCGCCGCCGCCTCAAGCGCGCCACCGGCTGACGCGCCGGCCCGCGCCGCCCGCGGCGGCCGGTCAGCCCCCCTCGTAGCGGGGGTCGACGTCCTCCGGCGCCATGTCCAGCAGGTGCGCCACCTGCTCCACGACCACGTCGGTGACGAGGTCGTCCAGCTCGTCCTCCTCCGCGCGCGTCTCCACCGGCCGCCGGTAGACCACCACCCGCGCCGGGGAGCGCCCGTCCGCCGGGAACAGCCGCCCGAGCGGGACGACGTCGTCCTCCCACGGCGCCGGGTCGGAGGGCGGCACGTCCTCCACGGCGAACTCGACGCCCGACAGCTCGTCGGCCCAGCGCCGCTCCAGCAGCTCCACCGCGTCCAGCACCAGGTCGTCGAAGCGCTCCGCGCGGCTGCGCGCGGCCGGCAGCGCCGCCGGGATCAGCGGCCCGCGCAGGCCCCGGCCGTGGCGGTCGCGGCGGCGGGGCCGGCGCACGCGCGCGCGGCCGTCGCCGTCCCGGGGGGCCCCGGGGCGGGGGACGGGTCGGGGGGCGGGCACCGGGGAACGGTAGCGCCCGGTCCCCGCGGCGGTCGCCGCCCCGCCCGGCGCCCGCCCGTGCCGGCCCGGGGCCCCGACCCGCCGGGCGCGCCGCCCCGCACCGCCCGCGCCGGGCGGGTACCGTGCGCCGGGTGAGCACCTCGCGACCGAGCACCCGCCCCGGGCGGCAGGCTCCCGAGCGGAGGTGCTCGCGCACGGCGTGCGGGCGTCCCGCCGTGGCGACCCTCACCTACGTGTACTCCGACTCCACCGCCGTGCTCGGGCCGCTGGCCACCTACGCCGAGCCGCACTGCTACGACCTGTGCGGCGAGCACGCCGAGCGGCTGACCGCCCCCCGCGGGTGGGAGGTCGTGCGCCTGGCCCCCGACGTCGTCGAGGCCGCCCGCGGTCACGACGACCTGCTCGCGGTCGCCGACGCCGTGCGCGACCGCCCGGCCCTGCCGCGCGAGGCGCCGCCCGAGCGCGGACCGGCGGGGCGCGCCCACCTGCGCGTGCTGCGCGAGGGCCCCCGCAGCTCCTGAGGGCGTCCGGGACCGTCCGCGCCGTTCGCCCGGCCGGGCGCTCAAGGCGCGACGGCGGCGTGCCGATGCAGGGGCGTCGCCCCGCGTCCCGACCGCCCGGAGGTCAGCCCGTGCCCGTCGTCAGCTCCAGCCCCGCCCGCAAGCCGCGCCGCGCCCGCGCCGCCCAGCCCGCCCCGCCGCTGGGGTCGCTGACCCAGGTCCAGCACCGCGAGAGCGCCGCGTGCGGCGCCTGCGGCAGCGAGCGCGTCACCCAGGTCGCCATGTCGCTGACCGACGGCACCCCCGTGCAGTTCGTCTCCTGCCACGTGTGCGAGGAGCGCAGCTGGCGCTCGGCCGCCGGGCCGCTGACCGTCGACGCCGTCCTGGACCGCACCCGCAAGAGGTGACGCCCCGGGCGGTGACGTACCGCCCGGACGGGTGGACCCGCGCCCGCGCCCCGCGCGAGCCCGCCCCGGGCGGACCCGGCGCTTGTAGGGTCGCGGCGTGACCGACCCCGCCGCGGCCCCCGCCGCGACCACCGAGTCCTCGCAGCCCCCGCAGCCCCCGCAGCCCCGCTCGCCGCTGGACCTGGCGTCCGTCGTCAAGGCCTACGACGTGCGCGGGCTCGTGCCCGACCAGCTGGACGCCGGGGTCGTGCGCGCCCTCGGCGCCGCGTTCGCCGAGGTCGTCGTGCTGCCCGAGGCGGCGGCCGGCGCGCGCCCCAGCGCCGTCGTCGGCCACGACATGCGCCCCTCCTCCCCGGAGCTGTCGCGGGCCTTCGCGGACGGCCTGGCCTCGCGCGGCGTGGACGTCGTGCTCATCGGGCTGTGCTCCACCGACGGCCTCTACTACGCCAGCGGCGCCCTGGGCGTGCCCGGCGCCATGTTCACCGCCTCGCACAACCCCGCCCAGTACAACGGGATCAAGCTGTGCCGGGCGGGCGCGCGCCCCGTCGGGCAGGACACCGGCCTGGCCGCCGTGCGCGAGCTCGCGCAGCGCTGGCTGGACGCCGGCGAGGTCCCCGGCACCGGCGCCGAGCCCGGCGCGGTGAGCACCCGCGACGTCCTGGCCGACTACGCCGCCCACCTGCGCTCGCTGGTCGACCTGTCCGGCGCGCGGCCGCTGCGCGTGGTCGTCGACGCCGGCAACGGCATGGCCGGTCACACCGTGCCCGCCGTCCTGGGCGACGCCGCCGGGCTGCCCGCCCTGCCGCTGGCGGTGGAGGAGCTGTACTTCGAGCTCGACGGCACCTTCCCCAACCACGAGGCCAACCCGCTGGACCCGGAGAACCTGCGCGACCTGCAGGCCGCCGTCCCGCGCGCGGGCGCCGACCTCGGGCTGGCCTTCGACGGCGACGCCGACCGCTGCTTCGTCGTCGACGAGAACGGCGACCCCGTCTCCCCGAGCGCGGTGACCGCGATGGTGGCCCGCCGCGAGATCGCCAAGGAGCGCGCCGCGGGCCGCGGCGCCGTCGTGATCCACAACCTCATCACCTCCCGCGCCGTGCCGGAGATCGTCGCCGAGGACGGCGGGACGCCCGTGCGCACCCGCGTCGGGCACTCCTTCATCAAGCAGCGCATGGCCGAGGAGGACGCCGTCTTCGGCGGCGAGCACTCCGCGCACTACTACTTCCGCGACTTCTGGTCCGCCGACACCGGGATGCTGGCCGCGATGCACGTGCTGGCCGCGCTCGCCGAGAGCGACCGGCCGCTGTCGGAGCTGGCCCGCGAGTACGAGCGCTACGTCTCCAGCGGCGAGGTGAACTCCACCGTGGAGGACGCCGCGGCCGTCACCGACCTCGTCGAGCAGCGCTTCACCGCCACCGGCGACGTGGACGTGGACCGCCTCGACGGGCTGACGATCACCTCGCGCAGCGAGCCGATGTGGTGGTTCAACCTGCGCGCCAGCAACACCGAGCCGCTGCTGCGGCTGAACGCCGAGGGCGCCGACGAGGCGACCATGGTGCGGGTGCGCGACGAGGTCCTGGCGATCGTGCGCGGGCAGGAGGCGTGAGCGCGTCCCAGCCCGGCGCGGCGTCGTCCGGCGCGCCGCTGCGCGTCGACGAGCGCACCCTGGCGCTGCTGCGCTGCCCCGTCACCGGCGAGCCGCTGAGCGGACCCGTCGAGGTGGACGGCGAGAGCGTCCTCGTGACGCCGTCCGGGGTGCGCTACCCCGTCGTGGACGGCATCCCGGTGCTGCTGGCCGACGAGGCCCGCGGCCTGCCCGCGCACCTCGCGGGCGGGGGGGAGGACGCGTGACCGGGATCGACGAGACGCTGCTGGCCGACGGCGACGCCCTGACCGCCGCCGACCCGTCCGGGGTGCTGCGCGCCCTGGCCGGCGCCGGCGCGCAGGTGCGCGAGGCCGTGGACCTGACCACCGCCGCCGGCGTGGACCGGCTCGCCGAGGAGGGCCGGCCCCGCTCGGTCGTCGTCGCCGCCCTCGGCGGGGCCTCCTCGGTCGCCGACGTGCTGCTGTCGCTGGCCGGGCGCGGCTGCCCCGTGCCCGTCGTGGTGCGCCGCGGCGGCCCGCTGCCCAGCTGGGTCGGCCCCCTGGACCTCGTGGTGGCCGTGTCGGTGTCCGGGCGCGCGCCCGGGCCGGTGGGCCTGGCCGTGGAGGCCGCCCGCCGCGGCGCGCGCGTGGTGACCGTCGGCGCCGAGGGCTCCCCGCTGGCCGAGGTCGGCGCCCGCGGCGGCAACCTGCACGTCCCGCCCGCGCGCGGGGTGCGCGCCGACGGCTCCGCCGTGCGCTCCTCCCGCTTCGCGCTGTGGTCGCTGCTGACGCCCGTCCTGCTGGCCGCCGACGCCCTGGACCTCGTGCAGGCCCCCGCCGGGCTGCTCGGGCAGGTCGCCGACCGCCTGGACACCGAGGCCGAGACCTGCCGGCCGTGGTCGGAGCCGTTCGTCAACCCCGCCAAGGCCCTGGCCCTGGAGCTGGCCGGGACGGTGCCCGTCGTCCTGGCCGACGGCGACCTCATGGCCGCCGCGGCCCGCCGCAGCGCCTCCGTGCTGGCCCGCACCGCCCGCGTGCCCGCGGTCAGCGGCGCCCTGCCCGACGACGCCGGCGACGTCGTGTCCACCTTCGGCGGGCCGTTCTCCGCCGGGCCCGACGACGTGTTCGCCGACCCGTTCCTCGACGGGCCCGCCGGCCCGCGCGAGCAGCTGCTCCTGCTGCGCGACGCACCCGCCGTCGTGCCCGACGCCGACCTCGCCCTCGTGGAGGCCGTCGCCACCACCGCCGGCGAGGCGGGGGTGCGGGTCAGCGAGGTCGTCGCCGAGCCCGGCCCGGACCTGGCGCGCCTGGCGCAGGTCGTCGCCCGCACCGACTACGCCGCCACCTACCTGGCGCTGGCCTCCGGCACCGACCCCGGCCAGTCCCCGCACCTGGCGGAGCTGCGCGACCGCACGGGCTGAGGGGACTCCCGCGCGGGGGTGCCGCGCAGCGGCCCCGCGTACCCTGGGAGGGCTCCGGCGTCCGGTGATGCCGCGAGGCCCAGAGGGGCCGCGCCGGGAGACCCCAGACCGCGAGAGAGGACACCCGTGTCGCACGAGCCGTTCGAGTTCCAGGTCCGCGACCTGTCGCTGGCCGCCGCCGGCCGCCACGAGCTGCGCCTGGCCGAGCACGAGATGCCGGGGCTGATGGCCCTGCGCGCCGAGTTCGGCGAGAGCAAGCCGCTGTCCGGCGCCCGCATCGCCGGGTCCCTGCACATGACCGTGCAGACCGCCGTGCTCATCGAGACCCTGGTCGCGCTGGGCGCGCAGGTCCGCTGGGCCAGCTGCAACATCTTCTCCACCCAGGACCAGGCCGCCGCCGCGGTCGTCGTCGGCGACGGCACCCCCGAGGCGCCCGCCGGCGTGCCCGTCTTCGCCTGGAAGGGCGAGACGCTGCAGGAGTACTGGGCGCTGGCCGACCGCATCTTCGACTGGGGCACCGACGCCGAGGGGCACCGCGTCGGCCCCAACATGATCCTCGACGACGGCGGCGACGCCACGATGCTCGTCCTGGAGGGCAAGCGCTTCGAGGCCGCCGGCGCCGTGCCCGAGCCCACCGAGGAGGACTCCGAGGAGTACCGGGTCGTCCTGGGCCTGCTGCGCCGCAGCCTCGCGGAGGACCCGCAGCGCTGGACGCGCGTCGCCGAGGGCATCGGCGGCGTCACCGAGGAGACCACCACGGGCGTGCTGCGCCTGGCCGAGTACCACCGCAACGGCGTGCTGCCCTTCCCGGCGATCAACGTCAACGACTCGGTGACCAAGTCGAAGTTCGACAACAAGTACGGCACCCGCCACTCGCTGATCGACGGCATCAACCGCGCCACCGACACCCTCATCGGCGGCAAGGTCGCGGTCGTGTGCGGCTACGGCGACGTCGGCAAGGGCAGCGCGGAGTCGCTGCGCGGGCAGGGCGCCCGCGTCGTCGTCACCGAGGTCGACCCCATCAACGCCCTGCAGGCGGCGATGGACGGCTACCAGGTCGTGCGCCTGGACGACGTGGTCGAGACGGCGGACATCTTCATCACCGCCACCGGCAACCGCGACGTGGTCATGGCCTCGGACATCGTCCGCATGAAGCACCAGGCGATCGTCGGCAACATCGGCCACTTCGACAACGAGATCGACATGGCCGGCCTGGGCCGCGTGCCCGGCGTGGAGAAGGTCGAGATCAAGCCGCAGGTGCACGAGTGGCGGATCCCCGCCGACGGCGACCGCCCCGCGCACAGCGTCATCGTCCTGTCCGAGGGCCGGCTGCTGAACCTGGGCAACGCCACCGGGCACCCCAGCTTCGTCATGTCGAACTCCTTCACCAACCAGGTCCTCGCGCAGATCGAGCTGTTCACCAAGCGCGAGTCCTACCCGGTGGGCGTGCACGTGCTGCCGAAGCTGCTGGACGAGAAGGTCGCCCGCCTGCACCTGGACGCCCTCGGGGTGCGCCTGACCGAGCTGACCAAGACGCAGGCCGCCTACCTGGGCGTCGACGTCGCCGGCCCGTTCAAGACGGACGCCTACCGGTACTGACGCGCGTGCCCGCGCCCGCCCACCGGCGGGCGCGGGACCCGCTCAGCGGGACCTCAGCGGGACAGCGTGCGGGACAGCTCCTCCAGCCGCCCGCGCTGGGCGCGCATCCGCGCCAGCTCGCGGTCCCGCCGCTCCACCAGCACGGCCGTGACGAACGCCTCCGCCGGCGCCCCCGCCGGCGGGGGCGGCGCCACGTGCGCGGCCAGCGCGCCCGCCAGGTCCGCGCCCAGCCGGCGCCGCGAGTCCGGGTGCAGGCGCTCCGCCCGCGCCAGGAACTGGCGCGCCGCCACGGCCGTCGGCGCGGGCAGCCGGCCGATGTCCGCCTGCCTCGCCCACCCCGCCAGCTCCTGCGGCATCGGCGGCAGCGGCACGTGCCGGGCCGCCGTCCGCTCGCGCACCACGAACGTGCCCGCCAGCAGGTCCCCGAAGCGCTTGCCGCGCGCGGTGACCAGCGCGCACAGGATCGCCGGGCTGCCCAGCGTCGCCCACAGCTCGAAGAACCCCAGCAGCGCCCGCGCCAGCGCGTGCCGGAAGCGCACCGGCCCGCCGTCGTCGCGCACCACCCGCAGGCCCGCGACCAGCTTGCCCAGCGAGCGGCCCCGCGTGACGGTCTCCACCAGCACCGGCACGCCCACCAGGCACAGCACGACCTCGCTCAGCACGACCGCCGCCGTCGCCGCCTCGTCGAGGTCGCCGGCCAGCGCCTGCGAGCCGAACAGCACGAGCAGCAGCAGCAGACCCACCGCGACGGCGTCCACCACCGCCCCCAGCATCCGCGAGGCGAACGAGGCCGCCCGCAGGTCCAGGACCACCGCCTCGCCCGTGACCAGGTCGCCCGACCCGCCGGCCAGGTCGCCCAGCCGGCCGCCGGCCGCGGCCGCCGCCGCGCCGGGCAGCAGGGGCGCCGCCCGGTCCCCGGCCGGGCGCGCCGGGGCGCCGCTCTCGTCGCTGTCGGCGCTGCGCCACGGGTCGGCCACCCGGTCACGGTAGCCACCGCGCCCGGTGCCCCCGTCGGAGCGCCTCCGTAGGGTGGCGGCGTGGACGTCGACGCGTACCGGGCGGTGCACGAGGACGAGTGGCAGCGGCTGCGCCGGCTCGTGCGGACCCGGCACCTGACCGGCGCCGAGGTCGACGAGCTCGTCGTCCTCTACCAGCGCACCGCCACCCACCTGTCCTCGCTGCGCTCGGCGCAGTCCGAGCCGGTGCTGCTCGACGAGCTGTCCACGCTGCTGGCCCGGGCGCGCGCCCGCCTCACCGGCGGCCGGCCCTCCACGTGGTCGGCGGTGACCCGCTTCGCGGTGCGCGGGTTCCCCGCCGCCGTCTGGCGCGCCGGCGGCTGGTCCCTGGCCGCGGCCGCCTTCACCCTCGCCCTCGCGACGCTCGCCGGCGTGTGGATCGCCGGGAACCCCGCCGCCCAGGCCAGCGTGTTCGGCTCCGACGCCGACGTGCGCCGCCTCGTCGAGCAGGACTTCGCGAACTACTACACCGAGTACGCCAGCGCCTCGTTCGCCGGGCGGGTCTGGACGAACAACGCCTGGGTCGCGGCGACCTGCGTGGCCCTGGGCATCACCGGGGTCTTCGTCGTCTTCGCCCTCGCCCAGAACGCCCTCAACGTGGGGCTGCAGGCCGGGCTGCTCATCGACAACGGCCGCGGCGAGGTGTTCTTCGGGCTGATCCTGCCGCACGGCCTGCTGGAGCTGACCGCCGTGTTCGTCGCCGCCGGCGCGGGCATGAAGCTGTTCTGGGCGTGGGTCGCGCCCGGGCCGCGCAGCCGCGCGCAGTCCCTGGCCCGCGAGGGGCGGGCGATGGTCGGCACCGCCCTCGGCCTCGTCGTCGTCCTCTTCGTCTCGGGGCTCATCGAGGGGTTCGTGACGCCGTCGTCGCTGCCCACGTGGGCGCGGGTCGGCATCGGCGCGCTCGCCCTGCTCGCCTTCCTCGCCTACGTGGTGCTGCTGGGCCGGCCCGCGGCGCGCGCGGGGGAGACCGGTGACGTCGAGGCCCGCGCGGCCGGGGACGTCGCCCCCGTGCGGGGCTGAGAGCGGGGCCGCCCCGCGTGAGAGCCGTCTCACGATCACCTCACGGAGGCCTCACCCGCCGTCCATAGCGTCGCCGCCACGACGCGGCACCGGGCATGCGGTCCGCACCGAGGAGACACCGGAGGCGACCGTGCACCAGACGGCTCACCAGGGCCCGCGCCCGCTGGAGGACCCGCTGGGACGCCCGCCGGGCCGCCGGCCCCGGGTCGCCCTCTACGGGCACGACACCTGCGGGCTCGGTCACCTGCGCCGCAACCTCGCCCTCGCGGCCGCCGTCCGCTCGGCCCCCGGCCGCCCCGACGTCCTCGTCCTCACCGGCTCCCCGGAGGCGCAGCGCTTCGCGCGCCCCGAGGGCGTCGAGCTGGTCGTGCTGCCGTCCGTGCGCAAGGACGCCGACGGCCGCTACCGCTCCGGCGCCCTCGACGTGCCCCTGGCCGACGTCGTGGGGGGGGGGGGGGGGGGGGGGGGGGGGGGGGGGGGGGGGGGGGGGGGGGGGGGGGGGGGGGGGGGGGGGGGGGGGGGGGGGGGGGGGCCGGGGGGGGGGGGGGGGGGGGGGGGGGGGGGGGGGGGGGGGGGGGGGGGGGGGGGGGGGGGGGGGGGGGGGGGGGGGGGGGGGGGGGGGGGGGGGGGGGGGGGGGGGGGGCGGGGGGGGGGGGGGGTGG
>NZ_JBJLSH010000009.1:0-94102 GCF_050871905.1 Kineococcus haloalkalitolerans | reverse complement strand
GCAGGGTGGACGTGCATGCCGTGCTGCGGGCATCACGCGACGGCCCGGGGACGTGACGAGGGCCCGCCCGGGGATCGCGATCCCCGGGCGGGCCCTCGTCGCGTGCGGCTCAGGCGGACTTGTCGCGGCGCTCGCGGGTGCTCTTGCGCTGCGGCGCCTCGCGCGGCACCAGCGTCGGGTTGACGTTCTTCAGGACGACCTCGCGGGTGACCACGACGCGGGCGATGTCGTCGCGGCTGGGGACGTCGAACATCACCGGCAGGAGGACCTCCTCGATGATGGCGCGCAGGCCGCGCGCGCCCGTGCCCCGCAGGATCGCCTGGTCGGCGACGGCCTCGAGGGCGTCGGGGGTGAACTCCAGCTCCACGCCGTCCAGCTCGAACATGCGCTGGTACTGCTTGGCCAGGGCGTTGCGCGGCTGGGTGAGGATCTGCACGAGCGCGTCGCGGTCGAGGTTCTCCACCGAGGTGATGACCGGCAGGCGGCCGATGAACTCGGGGATGAGCCCGAACTTCATGAGGTCCTCGGGCATGACCTCGCTGAACGTGGGCTCGGCGGAGGCGGCGGTGGAGCGCAGCTGCGCGCCGAAACCGAGGCCCTGCTTGCCGGCGCGGGACTCGATGATGCGGTCCAGGCCGGCGAACGCGCCGCCGACGATGAACAGCACGTTCGTGGTGTCGATCTGGATGAACTCCTGGTGCGGGTGCTTGCGCCCGCCCTGCGGCGGCACGCTGGCCGTCGTGCCCTCCAGGATCTTCAGCAGCGCCTGCTGCACGCCCTCGCCGGAGACGTCGCGGGTGATCGACGGGTTCTCCGACTTGCGGGCGATCTTGTCGACCTCGTCGATGTAGATGATGCCCGTCTCGGCCTTCTTGACGTCGTAGTCGGCGGCCTGGATGAGCTTGAGGAGGATGTTCTCGACGTCCTCGCCGACGTAGCCGGCCTCGGTCAGCGCGGTGGCGTCGGCGATCGCGAACGGGACGTTGAGCATCTTCGCCAGCGTCTGCGCGAGGTACGTCTTGCCGCAGCCGGTCGGGCCGATGAGCAGGATGTTCGACTTCGAGATCTCGACCGCGTCCTCGCGGCCCTTGGCGGCGGGCTCGCCCACCTGGATGCGCTTGTAGTGGTTGTAGACGGCCACGGCGAGCGACTTCTTCGCCGAGGACTGGCCGATGACGTACTGGTCGAGGAACTCGAAGATCTCGCGGGGCTTGGGCAGCTCCACCAGGCCCAGGTCGTTGGCCTCGGCGAGCTCCTCCTCGATGATCTCGTTGCACAGGTCGATGCACTCGTCGCAGATGTAGACCCCGGGGCCGGCGATGAGCTTCTTGACCTGCTTCTGGCTCTTCCCGCAGAACGAGCACTTGAGCAGGTCGCCACCGTCCCCGATGCGTGCCACCGACGCCGTCCTCTCCTCGTGCTGCCGTCCGGGCGGTGCGCCCGGCGCCCCGTCACCGGAGCGTCACGTCCCCTCCACGCTACCCGCCGGGGAGGCGTGCCTGGCCCATTAGACGCCCCGGGGGGAGCCGGTGCCAGGCCGGTCCCCCCGGGTACCGCCACCGGAGTGACGGATTGCTGCTATGTAGTGACGCTGTGTCGAGAGGTCAGCCCTTGCGGCTCTCGAGCACCCCGTCGATGAGGCCGTAGTCCACGGCCTCGCGGGCGGTGAGGAACTTGTCGCGCTCGATGTCCTCGCGGACCTGCTCGACGGGACGCTTCGAGTGCTTGGCCAGCGTCTCCTCCAGCCACTCGCGCATCCGCAGGATCTCCCGGGCCTGGATCTCCAGGTCGGAGGCCTGCCCGTAGTCCCCGCCGGCCATCGCCGGCTGGTGGATGAGGATGCGGGAGTTGGGCAGCGCGAACCGCTTGCCCGGGCTGCCCGCGGCCAGCAGCACCGCCGCGGCCGAGGCGGCCTGGCCCATGCAGTAGGTCTGGATCTGCGGGCGGATGTACATCATCGTGTCGTAGATCGCCGTCAGCGCCGTAAACGAGCCGCCCGGCGAGTTGATGTACATGACGATGTCGCGCTCGGGGTCCTGCGACTCCAGGACGATCAGCTGGGCGATGATGTCGTCCGCCGACGCGTCGTCCACCTGCACGCCGAGGAAGATGATCCGGTCCTCGAACAGCTTGGTGTACGGGTCCGAGCGCTTCATCCCGTAGGACGTGCGCTCCTCGAACTGCGGCAGCACGTAGCGCGCCGAGGGCGCGAGGGCGGGGTCGAACCGGCTGTACTGGTCCACGGGGGGGCCTCCTGCGGTGACGGGTCGCTCGGTCGGGCGCTGGAACGGGTCACGCACCGGTGCCACCCCCGCCGGTGACCTCGCTGGAGCGGCCGACGACGTGGTCGATGAGGCCGTAGTCGCGCGCCTCCTCCGCCGTGAACCAGCGGTCCCGGTCGGAGTCGGTCGTGATCTTGTCGTACGTCTGACCGCTGTGCTGGGCGATGAGCTCGGCCATCTGCCGCTTGGTCATGATGATCTGCTCGGCGAGGATCTTGATGTCGCTGGCCGAGCCGCCCAGACCGCCCAGCGGCTGGTGCATCATGATCTTCGCGTGCGGCAGCGCCGAGCGCTTGCCCGGGGCGCCGGCGCACAGCAGGAACTGCCCCATCGACGCCGCCAGGCCCGTGGCGATGGTCGCCACGTCCGGCTTGATGTACTGCATGGTGTCGTAGATCGACATCCCCGCGGAGACCGATCCGCCCGGGGAGTTGATGTACATGTAGATGTCCGCGTCCGGGTCCTCCGCGGCCAGCAGCAGCAGCTGCGCGCAGATGGCGTTGGCCATCTCGTCGCGGACCTCGGAACCCAGCCAGATGATCCGCTGCTGCAGCAGCCGCTGGTAGACGTTGTCGTCCAGGCCCATCCCGGGCTGGTTCGCCCGGGCCTGCTGCGGCGTCACCAGTCCCGGTGCGCTCACCAACTCGCTCACGATCCCTGGCCCTCTCCGGTGTCGACCACCCCCGAGGTCTCGGGGGCCGGCGGTGGAGCCGCCGATCTCGATCGACCCTAACGCGGGGCCCGGACGGGCCACTCCCGCACCACCGCCGTTTCGCTGTGGGCGCACCGCGACGGTGCGGGGCGCCCACAGCGGCGGGCCCGGGAGGGACCCGCGGGGGCTCAGGCCTTCTGCTCGCCCTCGGCGCCCTCGTCCGCGGCCTGCGCGGCGTCGGCGGCCTCCTGCACGTCGTCGCCGGTCGGGTCGACGGTCTCACCCTCCTCGGGCACCGGGCCCTCGGCGACGACGTCGCTCGTCACGGCGTCCGTGTCCGAGCCCTCGGCCTCGTCGTCCTGACCGCCCACGAGCTCCTCCAGGTCCACCACGGCGCCCGACGCGTCGGTCACGGTCGCCTTCTCCATCGCCACGGCCAGCGCCTTGCGGCGGCGGACCTCGGAGACCATCGCCGGGACCTGGCCGGCGCTGTCCATCGCCTGGATGAACTGCTGCGGCTGCATGCCGTACTGCTGGGCCTGGCCCACGAGGTACTCGATGAGCTCCTCCTGCTCCACGCCGACCTCCTCGCGGTCGGCGAGGGCGTCCAGCAGCAGCTGGCTCTTCAGGGCCTCCTGCGTGCTGGTGGTCACCTCGGCGCGGTGCTCGTCGTCCTGCAGGCGGTTCTCCTGCTCGAGGTGGCGGTGCACCTCGGCCTCGACCAGCGACTGCGGCACGGGCACCTCGACGAGCTCGAGCAGGCGGGCCAGGACCTTGTCGCGGGCCTGGATGCCCTGCTCGAACTTCTTGGACTGCTCCACCTGCCCGCGCAGGTCGGCGCGCAGCTCCTCCAGCGTGTCGAACTCGCTGGCCATCTGGGCGAAGTCGTCGTCGGCCTCGGGCAGCACGCGCTCCTTCACCGACTGCACGGTGACGGTGATCTGCGCGTCCTGGCCCTTGCGGTCACCACCGGCCAGCGGGGCGGTGAAGGTGGTCGACTCCCCCGCCGACAGGCCCGTCAGCGCCTCGTCGATGCCGATGATCATGTTGCCCTGGCCGACCTGGTACGAGATGCCGGAGACGGTCTCGATCTCCTCGCCGTCGATCTCGGCGCGCAGGTCGATCGAGACGAAGTCGCCGTCGCCGGCGGCGCGCTCGACGCCGGTCAGGGTGCCGAAGCGCTCGCGCAGCGCCGTCAGGCGCGCCTCGACGTCCTCGTCGGCGACCTGCAGGTCGTCCACGGAGACCTCGAGGTCCTCCAGCACCGGCAGCTCCAGCACCGGGCGCACGTCGACCTCGACGGAGAACTTCAGGTCCCCGCCGTCCTGCGGGTCGGGCACCTGGCCGACGTCGACCGTCGGCTGGCCCAGCGGACGGATGTCGGAGGACTCGACGGCCTGCTGGTAGAACTTCGGCAGGGCCTCGTTGACGGCCTCCTGGATCACGGCCGCGCGGCCGAAGCGCTGGTCGATGACGCGCGCGGGCACCTTGCCCCGGCGGAAGCCCGGCACCTGCACCTGACCCGCGATGGTCTTGTAGGCCGCGTCGAGGTCCGGCTTCAGCTCGTCGTAGCCGACCTCGACGGTCAGCTTCACCCGGGTCGGGTTGAGGGTCTCGACGTCGCTCTTCACAGCGGGGCTCTCCTGGGGTCTCTCCGCCTCGCGGAGGTCGTGGTCAGGCGTGCGGGCGCCGGGGGACGGCCCCGGCGCACCGCAGAAGCCTAGCCGTCCGCGCCGGGGACCCTTCACGGCGCAGCGGCCCGCAGCTCGCGGGTGCCGCGCCGTCCGTCGGGGTACCCGGATTCGAACCGGGGGCCTTCCGCTCCCAAAGCGGACGCGCTACCAAGCTGCGCCACACCCCGCGCGCGCCGGCGACCTCACCGGGGCACGGGCACGAGGCTACCCCCGGTGACCCGTTAGGCTGGGACCGGCGCACACGCTCCCGGGCCGCCCGGGCGCTGCGGTGCGCCGCGCGGGCGTAGCTCAATGGTAGAGCCCTAGTCTTCCAAACTAGCTACGCGGGTTCGATTCCCGTCGCCCGCTCCACGCCGCGCGGCCAGCCCACCTCGTCGTCGAGGTGGGCGGCCAGCGCGGCCAGCTGCGCGTGGTCCAGGTACGAGGGGTTGCTCCCCACCGGCACGCGCACCACCTCCGCCCGCGCCAGCGCGGGGTCGGCCAGCAGCAGCGAGCGGGGCACCGGGTCGCGCAGCACCCGCACCGCCACCCGCACGCGCAGCTGCGCGTCGGCCGCGCCCACGACCTCCCCCACCGCGCGCACCCCGGCGCGCGCGCCGCTGGCCCACAGCAGGCACGCGTCGCCCGCGCGCACGAGGTCCGCCCGGTAGGTGCGGTGCAGGCAGCGCTCCAGCGTCCCGGCCCCCGCGCCGCTGAGCAGCTCGACCGGGTCCGTGCGGGTCTTCAGGACCCAGCACGCCACGTCCGCGCGCTCCAGCCGCGCCGCTCGCCCCACCCGGGCAGGGGACCACGTCCGCGGCGCGGGCGCACCCGCCTGGCAAGCTCGCCGCGTGCCCGCACCGCAGCCGCCACCGCAGCCGACGCCGTCGTCCACGCTCCTGCCGGTGCCACCCGCGCCACCGGTCCGGGTCGTCCTGGCGCCCGACAAGTTCAAGGGTTCCCTCACGGCCACCGAGGTGGCCGCCCACCTCGAGGACGGGCTGCGGGCGGGGTTCGCCGCCGGCGGCGGGGCGCCCGGGGCGCTGCAGGTGGTGCGGCTGCCGGTGGCCGACGGCGGCGAGGGCACCGTGGACGCCGTCCTGGCCGAGGGCTGGCGGCCGCTGCGGGTGCGCGTCGCCGGTCCCACCGGCGAGCCCGTCGACGCCGTCGTCGCCCGCGAGCCCGGCGGCCCGGGCGCCGTCGTGGAGATGGCGCAGGCCTCCGGCCTGGACCGGCTGCCCGGCGGGGTGCGCGCGCCGCTGAACGCCGGCACCCGCGGCACCGGCGAGCTCGTGCGCGCGGCCCTGGACGACGGCGCGCGCCACCTCGTCCTCGCCGTGGGCGGCAGCGCCTCCACCGACGGCGGCGCCGGCCTGCTCGCCGCCCTGGGCGCCCGGCTGCTCGACGCGGACGGGCGCGACCTGCCCGGCGGCGGCGCGGCCCTGGCCCGCCTGGAGCACCTGGACCTGGCCGGGCTGGACCCGCGCCTGGCGGACACCGAGGTGGTGCTGGCCGCCGACGTGGACAACCCGCTGCTCGGCCCGCGTGGCGCCGCCGCGGTGTTCGGGCCGCAGAAGGGCGCCACCGGCGAGGACGTCGCCGCCCTGGACGCGGCGCTGGCCCGCTTCGCCGACGTCCTGGCCGCCGCCACCGGCACCGACGCGCGCGAGGAGCCCGGCGCGGGCGCCGCCGGCGGCACCGGCCTGGTGGCCCTGGGCCTGCTGGGCGCCCGGCGCCGACCCGGGGTGGAGGTCGTCCTCGACGTCGTCGGCTTCGCGCGGCGCTGCCGCGGCGCGCACCTCGTCGTCACGGGCGAGGGCAGCTTCGACCGGCAGAGCCTGGGCGGCAAGACCCCGGTCGGGGTCGCCGCCGCCGCCCGCGCGCTGGGCGTGCCGACGCTCGTGGTGTCGGGCCGGCGCGCGCTCGCGGAGGAGGAGTGGCGCGCCGCGGGGTTCCTCGACGCGCGGGCCCTCACCGACCGCGAGCCCGACCCGGCCCGCTGCGTCGCGGCCGCCGGGGCGCTGCTGCACGACCTGGCCGCCGACCTGGGCCGGGAGCTGGCCGCCGACCTCGCCGCCGCGCGGGGGTGACCCGGCGGGTCAGCCGGGCCGTTCAGCCGGGCCGGCCCGGTGAGGGCCGTTCAGCTGGGCCGACCCGGTGGGGGCCGGGCCGTTCAGCCGGGCTGGCAGCGCGGGCACCAGTAGAGGTTGCGCGCGGCCATCACGGCGTGGGCGACGGGGGTCCCGCACCGGCGGCAGGGCTCGCCGGTGCGGTGGTAGACGTAGAAGGAGTCCTCGCGACGCACGCGGCCCGAGCGGCGCGGGCGGTCCTCCACGCGCGTGGTGACGATCCGCCCGGCGCGCACCCCGGCGCGCATGAGCACCACGAGGTCGGCCCAGACGGCGTCCCACTCCGCGTCGGTGACGTCCCGGCCGGGGCGGTGGGGGTGGATCCCCTGCCGGAAGAGGACCTCGGCGCGGTAGATGTTGCCGACGCCCGCGACGACGTCCTGCTGCATGAGCAGCGCCCCGACCGCCGTCCGCGAGCGCGCCAGGCGCGCCCGGGCCGGGGACGGGTCGGTGCCGGGCACCAGCGGGTCCGGGCCCAGCCGCGCGCGCAGCGCCGCCTCGCCGGCGGGGTCCAGCACCTCGCACGCGGTCGGGCCGCGCAGGTCGGCCCACGCGCCGGGCACCACCAGCCGGGCGCGCACCGCGCCGCGGACCGGCTCCGGCTCGCCCCGGCCGAGGGTCCACCCGCCGTACAGGCCCAGGTGCACGTGCAGCACCCGCTGCCCGGCGAAGCGGGCGAACAGGTGCTTGCCGTGCGCGTGCACGTCCTCCAGGACCGTCCCGTCCAGCAGGGCGGCGCCGTCGGCGAAGCGGCCCTGCGGGCTGCTCACCGCGACCGGGCGGCCGGCCAGCAGCCCGGCGAGGTCCCGGGCGCCGCGGTGGACGGTGTGCCCCTCCGGCACGCGGGGCTCAGGCGGGCAGCGGCGGGAGCTCCCCCGTCGCGGCGTACTCGGTGAGCATCTCGATGCGCCGGCGGTGGCGGTCCTCGCCGGAGAACGGGGTGGCGACGAAGGCCTCGGCGATGGCGGCGGCCTCCTCGGCGGAGTGCATGCGCGCGCCGATGCCGACGACCTGGGCGTCGTTGTGCTCGCGCGCCAGGCGGGCAGTCTCGACGGACCACGCGAGGGCGGCGCGGATGCCCGGCACCGCGTTCGCGGCGATCTGCTCGCCGTTGCCGGAGCCGCCGAGGACGATGCCGAGGCTGCCCGGCTCGGCCGCGACGGCCGCGGCCGCGCGCAGCACGTACGGCGGGTAGTCGTCGGTGGCCTCGTAGACGGGGGCGCCGTGGTCCACGACGTCGTGGCCCAGGCCGCGGAGGTGCTCGACCAGGTGCTGCTTGAGCTCGAAGCCGGCGTGGTCGGTCCCGATGTGCACGCGCATGGCCCACAGCCTCCCAGACCGCCCCCTCCCCCGGCCGCTCGGGCCGGGGGAGGCCGCGGTCAGTCGAAGACGGGGCCCTGCGTGCGGGTGCGCTTGAGCTCGAAGAACCCGGGCGTGCCGGCGACCAGCAGGCAGCCGTCCCACAGCCGCCCGGCGTCCTCGCCCTTCGGCGCGGGCGTGACGACGGGACCGAAGAACGCCGTGCCCTCGAACGCGACGACGGGCGTGCCGACGTCCTCACCGACCCGGGTGATCCCCTCGGTGTGCGAGGCGCGCAACTCGGCGTCGTAGGTGTCGCTGCGCGCGGCGGCGGCCAGGTCGGCGGGCAGGCCCACCTCGGCCAGCGACGCGGCGACGACGTCGTCGAAGTCCTTGTTCCCGCCGGGGTGGATGCGGGTGCCCATGGCGGTGTAGAGCGGCAGGACGACCTCCTCGCCGTGCAGGAGGCGGGCGGCGGTGACCACGCGCACCGGGCCCCAGCCGCGGTCCATGAGGTCGCGGTACTCCTCCGGCAGGTCCCGGCCCTCGTTGAGCACGGACAGGCTCATGACGTGCCAGCGCACGCGCACGTCGCGCACGCGCTCCACCTCGAGCATCCAGCGGGACGTCATCCAGGCCCACGGGCAGAGCGGGTCGAACCAGAAGTCGGCGTGCGCGGTGCCGGCGGGCTGCTGGGCGTCGGTCTGCGGGGCGTCGGTCATGGCCCGCATCCTGCCCCCGCCCTCACCCGCCGTCGCGTCGGGACCGCGTGGCAGAGTGACCGGACCGCTGGACGAGGGACGGCCCGCCAGCGACCGGTGGACGGAAGGACGTGGACGTGCCCGGCGAGAACCTGACGCGCGAGGAGGCCCGCGCCCGCGCGGACCTCGTGCAGGTCGACGGCTACGAGGTGGAGCTGGACCTGACGACGGGGCCGGAGGTGTTCCGCTCGGTCACGACGGTGCGCTTCAGCGCCCGCGAGGGCGCCTCGACGTTCATCGACCTCATCAGCGCCGCGGTGCACGAGGTGGTGCTCAACGGGCGGTCCCTGGACCCCGCCGCGGTCAGCGACGGCGTGCGCGTGCAGCTGGACGGCCTGGCGGGGAGCAACGAGCTGCGCGTGGTGGCCGACTGCCGGTACATGAACACCGGTGAGGGACTGCACCGGTTCGTCGACCCCGTCGACGACGAGGTGTACCTGTACACGCAGTTCGAGGTCGCCGACTCCCGGCGCGTGTTCGCCGTCTTCGAGCAGCCGGACCTCAAGGCCGCGTTCACCTTCACCGTCACCGCGCCCGCGCACTGGCGCGTCATCTCGGGCGCGCCGGTCGCCGCGACCGAGGACGTCGCAGCGGGGAAGCGGTGGCGCTTCGAGCCCACCCCGCGGCTGTCCAGCTACGTCACCGCCGTCATCGCGGGCCCGTACGAGGGCTCGGAGGACTCCCTGGTCTCCTCCGACGGGCGCACGGTCCCCCTGGGCGTGTACTGCCGCCGCTCCCTGGTCGAGCACCTGGACGCCCACAACGTCGTCGCCGCCACGAAGGCGGGCTTCGAGTTCTACGAGCGCGAGTTCGACGCGCCCTACCCGTTCGCCAAGTACGACCAGGTGTTCGTCCCGGAGTTCAACGCCGGCGCCATGGAGAACGCCGGCGCGGTGACGTTCGTGGAGAGCTACGTCTTCCGCTCCAAGGTGCCGCGGGCCACCGTCGAGCGCCGCGTCGTCACCGTGCTGCACGAGCTGGCGCACATGTGGTTCGGCGACCTCGTGACGATGCGCTGGTGGAACGACCTGTGGCTCAACGAGTCGTTCGCGGAGTTCGCCAGCACCCTCGCGGCCGCCGAGGCCACCGAGTGGGAGGGCGCCTGGACGACCTTCAACTCCCTGGAGAAGTCCTGGGCCTACCGCCAGGACCAGCTGCCCACGACCCACCCGATCGTCGCCGAGATCAACGACCTCGAGGACGTCGAGGTGAACTTCGACGGCATCACGTACGCCAAGGGCGCCAGCGTCCTCAAGCAGCTCGTCGCCTACGTGGGCCGGGAGGAGTTCCTCGCCGGCGTGCGCGCGTACTTCCGCCGCCACGCGTGGGGCAACACCGAGCTGGTGGACCTGCTGCGCGAGCTGGAGGCCACCTCCGGGCGCGACCTGCAGGCGTGGTCGCGCCAGTGGCTGGAGACCGCCGGCGTGGCGACGCTGCGCCCGGAGGTCGAGGTCGGCGAGGACGGCACGATCACCGCGGCCGCGGTGCGCCAGGAAGCGCCGGCCGAGCACCCGCACCTGCGCGAGCACCGCCTGGCCATCGGCTGCTACGACCTGGTCGACGGCGTGCTGCGGCGCACCCACCGCGTCGAGCTGGACGTGGCGGGCGAGCTGACGCCCGTCCCGCAGCTGGTGGGCGCGCGCCGGCCGGACCTGCTGCTGGTCAACGACGACGACCTCGCCTACGCCAAGATCCGGCTGGACGAGCGCTCGGCGGCCACGGCCGCCCAGCACCTGGACGCCTTCGCCGACTCCCTGCCCCGCTCGCTGGTCGCCGCGGCGTGGTGGGACATGACCCGCGACGGGGAGGCCGCGGCCCGCGACTACGTCGACCTGCTGCTGGGCACCCTGCTGGGCGGGGACGGCGCGCGCCAGGACTCCACCGTCCTGCTGGTGCTGCTGCGGCAGCTGACGACGACCGTGGAGCTGTACACGGCGCCGCAGCACCGCGACGCGGTGCGCGCGCGCACCGCCGAGCGCCTGCTGGAGCTGCTGCGCGCGGCCGAGCCGGGCAGCGACACCCAGCTGCAGTTCGCCCGCGCCTTCGCCGCCGCGGCCCGCACCCCCGAGCACCTGGCCGTCGTGGGCGGGCTGCTGGACGGCTCCACCCCCCTGCCGGGCCTGGACGTCGACGCCGACATGCGCTGGGTCCTGCTGACCTCGCTCGTGGCGGGCGGCGCGGCCGGCGACGCGGAGGTCGACGCGGAGCTGGAGCGCGACGGCACGGCGACCGGGCAGCGCTCGGCCGCCGCGGCGCGCGCGGCCCGCCCGTCGCCGGAGGCCAAGCAGCAGGCGTGGACCCGCGTGGTGGACGAGGGTGGGCTGCCCAACGCGGTGGCGGCCTCGGTCATCGCCGGGTTCGGGCGGGTGCACGACGCGGAGCTGCTGCGCCCCTTCGTCGAGCCGTACTTCGCCTGCCTGCGCCGGGTGTGGGCCGAGCGCACCAACGAGATGGCCCAGCAGGTGGTCACCGGCCTGTACCCGGCGGTGCTGGCCGACCGGGCGCTGCTGGAGCGCACCGACGCCTGGCTGGAGCAGGAGCGGGACGCCCCGCCGGCGCTGCGCCGCCTGGTGCTGGAGAACCGCGACGGCGTGGCGCGCGCCCTGCGCGCCCAGGAGCGCGACGGCCGCTGACCCCCGCGAGCCCGGCCGCACCCGGACGTCACGGCGCCCGGTGGGACGCCCCGCCCCTCACAGCTGCACCGTGACGGGCGGGGCGTCCTTGCGCGGGCGGCCGCGGCGGCGCTTGTAGGCGACGGGGACGCCGTCGACGAACAGGTGCCCTCCCCACACCCCCGCGGGCTCGCGCCGCGCGAGGGCCCCGCGCAGGCACGCGGCCGCGCACGGGCAGGTCGCGCACAGCGCCTTGGCGCGCTCGAGCGGCTCGCCCTCCTCGGCGAAGAAGAGGTCGGCCGGTGCGGTGCGGCAGGGCACGGGTGCGCTGCCGCACGGTGTGGCCGGCGGCGGGGTCGTCCGCGGACGGGTGACGGGGCTCGGACCGGCCCGGTGCGGGCCGGCCTGGCGCGGGAGGGTCGGGGACGCGGTGGTCGAGAACACGCTCCGAGGCTGGCGGGGATCACCTGCACCCGGCCTGCAGCGCGGCGGCGCCCACCGGGCGCGCGTGCAAGGCGGTTGCAGGCGTCGGGCGGGAGGGTCGGGGCGACCGCCGACCCGAGGAGTCCCCGTGCCCGACCCCGCACCCGCGCCCGTGACGGCGCCCGACACGCCGACCGCTCCCTGGCTGCCGGCGTGGTTCCGCCACCCCACCCACCTGGACCTGCCCACCGGGCACCACCTGCGCCCGGTCCGCGAGCTCGACGTCGACCTCGACCTGGCCGCCGTGACGGGCTCCCGCGAGCGCCTGTGGTCCGTCTTCGGCCAGGTGTGGGGGTGGCCGCCGGCCGGTCTGACCCGCGAGCAGGACCGCGCCGACCTGGCCCGCCACGAGGCCGAGGCCGCGCGGCGGGAGGCGTTCGACTACGGCCTGTTCGACGACGAGGAGACCGAGCTCCTGGGCTGCGTGTACGTCGACCCGCCGGGGCGCGCGGGCGCCGACGCGGACGTGTGCTGGTGGGTGGTGGACCGCTTGGTGGGCTCCGACCTGGAGGCGGTGCTGGAGAGGGAGGTGCCCCGCTGGGTGCACCGCGACTGGCCGTTCACCGCGCCCCGCTTCGTCGGGCGCGACCTCACCTGGCAGCAGTGGCTGGCCCTGCCCCGGCTGCCGGGGCCGGCGTGAGGCCGGTGGTGGTGCCGGTGGTGGTGCCGGTGGTGGTGCCGGTGGTGGTGCCGGCGGCGTCGCGCACGGCCAGGCGCACGACCTCCTCCACCGGCAGGGCGCGCCCGCGGGCCTCGGCCTCGGCGGCGCGCTCGGGCCCCAGCAGCGCGTGCACGCGGGCGCGGGCCGCCGCCAGCTGCGCCTCGTCGCGCACGTAGAAGCCGTACACGTCCGCCCCGATCCGCTCGCGCGCGGCGCGGGCGGCACCCAGCAGCGCGGCGAGCCGCTCGGGGTCCGCCGCGGCGTCCGCACCTGCGCCCAGCACCGCGAGGGCGTCGAGGAAGTGCGACAGGTTCGCCAGGTCCCCCACCTGGGCGGACAGCGCGGTGCCCTCGTGCAGCGCGCGCTCGGCGGCGCGCGGGTCGTGGGGCGCCTCGGCCTGGGCGAGGTTGAAGAGGGCGATGAAGGTGGTCAGCCGGTCCCCGCGGGCGCGGGAGCGCCGCAGGCCCTCCTCGACGTGCGCGCGCGCCCGCTGCCCGTCCCCGGCGCCCGAGGCGGTCAGCGCGGTGCCGAGCCACACGTGGCCCAGCGACTCCAGCCACGGGCCGTCGGAGTCCGGCGGCAGCGCCGCCGCCAGCGGGAGCGCGTCGCGCAGCCGCTCCACCGCGAGGGCGGCCTCGCCGCGCGCGAGGGCGGTGATGCCCCGCCCGGCGGTGGCGTGGGCCAGGCCCGCCGCGTCGCCGGTGGCCGCGCTGAGCCGGTGCGCGCGGTCCCACACCTCCTCGGCCGCCGCGTGCTCCCCCTGGGCGAAGAGCATCGCGCCCAGGGCGAGGTCCACCCGCACGCGCACCGGCTCGGGCAGGTCCGGCAGCGCGGCGACGGCGGCGGCCGCGCGGCGGCCGGCGCTCAGGTGCCCGTGCATCCACCAGAACAGCCACAGCGCCCACACCAGGCGGCCGGCGGTCTCCCCGTCCCCGGCGGCCACGCGCCCGTCGACGGCGGCCAGCAGGTTGGCGTGCTCGCGCTCCACCCGCCGCAGGTGCTCCACCTGCTCCGGCCCCTGGTAGTGCGGGGCCGCCCGCTCCGCGAGCGCGAGGTGCGCCGCCGCGTGGGCGGCGGAGACCTCGGCGCGCTCGTCGTCGCCCAGCAGGCGCTGGGCGTGCTGGCGGGTCGGCTCCAGCACGGAGAAGCGCAGCCCCTCCGGCGTGCGCTCGACGCGCACGAGGGACTGCTCGACGAGCGTCTCCAGCACGGGCAGCACGCCGGGTCCCTCGACGGCCTCGAGCACCGGCAGCGTCCAGCCGCCGGTGAAGACGGCCAGGCGCCGGAACAGCCGCTGCGCGGGGGCGTCGAGCAGGCCGTAGCTCCAGTCGAGGGTGGCCTGCATCGTGCGCTGGCGGGCGGGCAGGTCGCGCCGGCCGCCGGACAGGGCCTCGTCGAGGCGGGTCAGCAGGTCGCGGGGGCTGAGCACGCGCAGGCGCGCGGCGGCCAGCTCGAGCGCGAGGGGGATGCCGGCCAGCGCGGTGCACACGTCGGCGACCACGCGCAGCGCGTCGGCCCCGTCCGGGTCCCCGGGGTCCAGGCTCAGCCCCGGGGCGACGTCGCGGGCCCGGTCGCGGAACAGCGCGACCGCCGCGGACGAGAGCACCTCGTGGGGGCCGGCACCGCTGTCCGGCAGGGCCAGCGGCTCGACGCGGTGCTCCACCTCCCCCGTCACGCGCAGCGGGGCGCGGCTGGTCACCAGGACGACCAGGTGCGGGCAGTCGCGCACCAGCTCGGCGACCTCGACCGCCGCGTCGAGCAGGTGCTCGAGGTTGTCCAGCACGAGCAGCAGGTGCAGCGGCCGCAGGTGCTCCACGAGCGCCTCGCGGGTGCCGGGTCCCTCGGTGGCCCCGGTGCCCAGCGCCCGTGACAGCGCCGGCAGCACGCCGGCGGCGTCGTCGAGGGTGGCCAGCGGCACGAGCACGGCGCCGTCGGGGAAGCGCCCGGAGTCCTCGGCCGCGCGGCGGGCCGCCTCCAGCGCCAGCCGCGTCTTGCCGACCCCGCCGGTGCCGGTGAGGGTCAGCAGGCGGGCGCCGTCGTCGACGAGGTGCCGCACCCGCACCAGGTCCTCGTCGCGGCCCAGCAGCGGCGTCGGCGGCGTGGGCAGCGCCGGGCGCCGGGCGCCGGGCTGCTGGACGGGCTGGAGGGGGCCGGCGGCGCGCGCGGGCACCGGTCCGGTCCCGGTCACCCGGGCGGCGGGGACGGTGGCGGGAGCGTCCAGGGACGGGTCCTGGCGCAGGACGAGCTCGTGCAGCCGCCGCAGGGCGGGCCCGGGGTCCACGCCCAGGGCGTCGGCCAGCAGGACGCGCCCCTCCTCCCAGGTGCGCAGGGCGTCGGCCTGCCGGTCGCTGCGGTAGAGGGCGAGCACCAGCGAGGCGCGCAGGCCCTCGCGGAACGGCTCGGCGTCGACCAGGGCGGGCAGCCGGTCGGCGAGGGCGCGGTGCCGGCCCAGGGCCAGGTCGAGCTCGGCGGCCAGCTCCTCGGCCTCCAGCCGCTGCTCGTGCAGGCGGGTGGCCTCCTGGCGGGCGAACCCGGCCGGGACGTCGGCGTAGGCCGGGCCGCGCCACAGGGCCAGGGCGCGCGCGACCTGCTCGCGGGCCGCCGCCGGGTCCGCGCCGGCGCGGGCCGCGGCGAGCAGCCGGCGGAACTCCTCGGCGTCCAGGCCGTCGTCGCCCAGCTCCAGCCGGTACCCGGGCGGGCGGGTGGTCAGGACCCGCCAGCCGTCGGCGGGGCGCTGCGGCTCCAGCCGGCGGCGCAGCCGGGAGACGTAGCTGTGCACGGTGGAGGACCCGGCGTCCAGGCCGCCGTCGGCCCACAGCCGGTCCGCGAGGACGTCGGCGGGCACGACGCGCCCGGCGTCGACGGCGAGGGCGGCCAGCAGGGTGCGCAGCGACGCGCCGAGCGGCACCGGCCCCGCGGGCGTGCGCACCTCGACCGGCCCCAGGACGTGGACCGCGACCCCCGACGTCACGGACGGCAGCGTAGGTCTCCCCGGCCCCGTCGCGGGCCCGACCGCTGCAAGCGCGTTGCAAGGACCGCCCGGCACGCTGGTCGCAGCGGCCCGCCGGGGGGAGGGCCGCGGGACGGGCGGTCGGGGGGGACCGCCCGTCCCGGTCAGCGCTCCGCGCCGCCCGCCGCCCCGGTGCGCTCGCCCTCGTGCCCGTCCTCGTGCCCGCCGCTGCTCGCGGCGAGCGCCTCGCGCACCGCCCGGGCCAGCGAGAGCGCCCGCGGGTGGGTGGGCAGGTCGTCGAGCAGGACGACCTCGCCGTCGGGGCCGGTCAGGGGCATCCGCCAGTTCGGGTACTCGGTCGAGGTGCCCGGCTGGTTCTGCGTGCGGCGGTCGCCGACCGCGTCGACGAGGGACACGCCGAGCATCAGTGACGGCGCCAGCGCCAGGTAGCGGTGCAGCGCCTCGACGGTCGCCTGCTCCCCCGCCCCCTCGCGCAGCAGCCCGCGCCCGCGGACCAGGCCCAGGACGCGGTCCTGCTCGGCGCGGTCGGCGGCGCGCTCCTCGGCCACGTCGCGGGTCAGCAGGCCCAGGCGGTCGCGCAGCGCGACGTGCTCCTGGGCCAGGTAGCCGGCCGTGGGCGGCAGGTCGTGGACGGTGACGCTGGCCAGCGCCAGCTCGCGGTAGTCCTCCGGCGCCTTCGGGCGGTCCCCGTCGTACTCGAACCACAGGACGGCGCTGCCGAGGATCCCGCGCTCGGCCAGGTAGCTGCGCACCCACGGCTCGACGGTGCCGAGGTCCTCGCCCACGAGCACGGCACCGGCCCGCTGGGCCTCCAGGGCCAGGACGCCCAGCAGCGCCTCGTGGTCGTAGCGCACGTACGTGCCGCGGTCGGCGGTGGCCCCCTGCGGGATCCACCACAGCCGGAACAGGCCGATGACGTGGTCGACGCGCAGGCCGCCGGCGTGCCGCAGGATCGTGCGGACCATGTCCCGGAAGGGCACGTAGGCCAGCTCGGCGAGGCGGTCGGGCCGCCACGGCGGCTGGCTCCAGTCCTGCCCCTGCTGGTTGAAGGCGTCCGGCGGGGCACCCACGGTGACGCCGCGGGCGAGGGTGTCGCCCAGGCTCCACACGTCCGCGCCCTCGGGGTGCACGCCGACGGCGAGGTCGTGCACGATGCCCGGCCCGGTGCCGGGGGCGGTGGCCGCGTCCTGGGCGCTGCGCAGCTGCTCGTCGCACTGCCACTGCAGCCAGCGGTGGAAGTCGACCCGGTCGGCCAGGCGCTCCAGGGCGCCGGAGGCGCGGGCCGCGGCGGGGTCGCGGTCCTGCTCGGGCCAGCCGGAGGCGGGCAGACCGTGCTCCTCGGCCAGCGCGCACCACAGCGCGAAGTCGGTCAGGCCGGGGTCCTCGTCGGTGACGTAGCGGCGGAAGGCGGCCTGGCGGGCCTGCGTGCGCGGGTGGGCGTGCAGCACCTCCAGCGCCTGGCGCTTGAGCGCCCACAGGGCGTCGCGGTCGATCTCGCCGGGGTCGGTGTTGGCGGCGCGGCAGCGCGCGGCCAGCTCCTCCACCAGCGCGCGCCGCTGCGGCGGCAGGTAGGCGGTCTCGCGCACGTCCTCCGGGCGCAGGTACAGCGGGTTGACGAAGCGCCGGGTGGTCGGCAGGTACGGGGAGGCCTCCATCGGCGGCACCGGGGAGGCGGCCGCGAGGGGGTTCACGAGCAGCCAGCCGGCGCCCTGCGCGGCGGTGGTGGCGGCCAGGTCGGCCAGGTCGGCCAGGTCGCCGGCGCCCCAGGAGCGGCGCGAGCGCACCGAGTACAGCTGCGCCTGGTAGCCGACGGAGCGCCCGCGCTGCAGCGCCTCGGGCAGCTCCAGGACGTCGGGGGTGACGACCAGCGGGCACTCGGCGTCGCCGGAGGGGGTGCGCACGCGCAGGAGGTGCCAGCCCAGCGGCAGGTCGTCGGGGACCTCGAAGGTGGCGCGGCCGGTGAGGCGGCCGTCGACGTGCTTGGGGTCCACCCAGCGGTCGACCTGGCGCAGCGGCGCCCAGCCGCCGTCGTCCTCCAGCTCGACGACGACGTCGACGGGGTCGCCGTGGGGGACGTGCACGGGCACCTGGGCGCTGCTGCCCTCGCGGGTGACGACCACGGGCGGCAGGCGCCGGCGCCAGGGCCGCAGCCGCACCTCCTCCAGCGACCCGGCGACCGCGTCGGGACCGGACACGTCGTGGCCGAGGGCGGTCAGGACGGCCTCGACGGTGGCGCGCGGCACGTCGGCGGTGCGGCCGCGCCAGTCGGTGAAGGACGTGGAGACGCCCTCGGCGGCGGCCAGCTCGGCCAGCTGGGGCGGGGTCCGGTCGTCGGCGCGGTCGTCGGCGCGGGCGTCGGCGGGCTCGGGTGGCACGCGCCGACTCTGCCAGAGCGCCCCCGTCCCGGCGCGGCGGCGGCGGTCCGGTGCTGCTGCCTAGGGTGGCGCTCGTGCACCCCGCGACCGGCGCCGTCCGCCCGCCCGCCGACCTGGCCCCGCGCCTCGACCTCGTCGAGGAGCTGCACGGCACCCCGGTGCCCGACCCCTACCGCTGGCTGGAGGACGCCGACGACCCGCGCACGCGGGAGTGGTCGTGCTGGCAGGCGGCCGCGTGGGAGGACTGGGTGGGCCGGGCGCCGGGGCGCGAGCGCCTGCGCGAGCGGGTGGGCCGGCTGATGGCGACGGGGTCGGTGGGCGCGCCCGCGCACCGCAACGGGCGGGTGTTCCGCACCCGCCGGGACGTGGACGGGGAGCTGGGGGTGCTGACGGTCACCGACGGCGCCGGCACCCGGACGCTGGTGGACCCGCTGGCGCTGGACCCCTCGGGCACGACGACGCTGGACGCGTGGCGGCCCAGCCCGGAGGGCGACCTGCTGGCCTACCAGCTGTCCGAGGGCGGCACCGAGGAGAGCGTCCTGCGGGTGCTGGACGTCGCCACGGGCGAGGTCGTGGACGGGCCGCTGGACCGGGCCCGCTACTCGCCGGTGGCGTGGCTGCCGGACACCGGGGACGGCGAGCGCCGGTTCTACTACGTGCGGCGCCTGCCGCCGGAGCAGCTGCCGGAGGGCGAGCGGCAGTACCACCGCCGGGTGTGGCTGCACCGGGTGGGTGCGGACCCGGCCACCGACGTGGAGGTCTTCGGCGGGCCGGTGCCGGGCGACCCGGAGGGCGCGCCGCCGCTGCCGATGACGACGTACTACGGCGCGTGGACGTCCCGGGACGGGCGCTGGCTGGTCGTCAGCGCCGCTGACGGCACCGCGCCGCGCAACGACGTGTGGCTGGCGGACCTGCGCGGCGCGGACCCGGCGCGGCCGCCGTTCCGCGAGGTGGTGCGCGGTCTGGACGCGAGCACCGGGGCGTGGGTGGGCCGCGACGGGCGGCTGTACGCGTTCACGGACCTGGACGCCCCCCGCGGGCGGCTGGCGGTGGCCGACCCCGCGGCCCCGGGGCCGGAGCACTGGCGCGACCTGCTGCCGCAGGCCGAGGACGCCCTGCTGGAGGACGTGGCCGTCCTGGACGGCGGGGAGCTGGAGCGCCCGCTGCTGGTGGCGGGCTGGACGCGGCACGCGCTGTCGTCGCTGAGCGTGCACGACCTGGTGAGCGGTGAGCGCCTGCCGGGGGCGGCGGGCTCCCTGGAGCTGCCGGGGGCGGGGTCGGTGGGCGGCCTGGTCACGCGCGGCGAGCCGGGCCACGACCTGTGGTTCGGGTTCACGGCGACGACCGTCCCGCACGAGGTGTGGCACTGGGACGCGCGCACGGGCCGCCTGGAGCTGGAGTCCCGCCCGCCGGGCGTGGTGGACGTGCCGGCGGTGACCAGCCGCCTGCTGGAGTGCGCGAGCGCGGACGGCACGACGGTGCGGCTGCTGCTGACGGCGCGCGCGGACGCGGTGGACGGCGACGGGCGCCCGCTGCGCCCGGCCCCCGCGCTGCTGTACGGCTACGGCGGGTTCGGGATCAGCATGTCCCCGCACTACTCCCCCGACGCGCTGGCGTGGGTGGAGGCCGGCGGCGTGCACGTGGTGGCGCAGCTGCGCGGCGGCGGCGAGGAGGGCGAGGACTGGCACCGCGCGGGCACGCGCGGGTCCAAGCAGAACGTCTTCGACGACTTCCTGGCCGCGGCCCGGCACCTGGTGGCGGACGGCTGGACGACGCCGGCGCAGCTGGTCGCGGAGGGCGGCTCGAACGGCGGCCTCCTCGTGGGGGCGGTGCTGACGCAGGACCCGGCGGCGTTCGCGGGCATCGTCTGCTCGGCGCCGCTGCTGGACATGGTCCGCTACGAGCGGCACGGGCTGGGCGCCACGTGGAGCGAGGAGTACGGCAGCGCGGCGGTCGAGGAGGAGTTCCGCTGGTTGCTGGCGTACTCCCCCTACCACCGCGTGGTGGAGGGGGCGGAGTACCCGGCGGTGCTGTTCACGGTGTTCGACGGCGACTCGCGGGTGGACCCGCTGCACGCGCGCAAGCTGTGCGCGGCGCTGCAGCACGCGACCGCCTCGCAGCGCCCGGTGCTGCTGCGCGCGGAGGGCGACGTCGGCCACGGCGCGCGCTCGGTCTCGCGCAGCGCGGCGCTGGCCGCGGACCGGCTGGCCTTCGCGGCGGCCGCCACGGGCCTCGACGTCACCGGCTGACCCCGCTCCCCTCCCGACCGACCCGACCACCGCAGGAGGACCCCCACCGTGCTCGTCGCCGCGACGACCCCCGCACCGACCCCGAGCCCGGACGCGTCACCGGGCACCACCGCCTCCGACGTGCTCTCGGACGTCGCGGACCTGACCGGCTCGTACTGCGTGTCCGGCTCGCCCGGCGTGTGCGGGACGGTCTACGACCTGACGGGCTCGCGCGTGGCCGGGCGGATCGCGGACGTGCTGCTGGGCTGGCCGCTGCGGATCGTGCTGATCCTGCTGGTCTGCTTCGTCGCCCGGTACCTGCTGATGAAGGTCATCGACCGGACGGTGGCGGGGGTGGCGGCGGGGCGGCGCGAGGCCCGCCGCGGCGGTCTGCTGGACTCCAGCCCGCTGCTGTCCGAGCGCCGCCAGCAGCGCGCGCAGACCCTGGGCTCGGTGCTCAAGAGCACGACGACGCTGGTGATCGGCGTCGTGGCGGTGCTGGGGGTGCTGGGGCAGCTGAACATCAACATCGCCCCGTTCATCGCCTCGGCGGGCATCGTCGGCGTGGCGCTGGGCTTCGGCGCGCAGTCGCTGGTGCGCGACTTCCTGTCCGGGGTGTTCATGCTCGCCGAGGACCAGTACGGCGTCGGCGACGTCGTGGACCTGGGCGACGCCTCGGGCACGGTGGAGGCCGTGGGCCTGCGGGTGACGCGGCTGCGGGACGTCAGCGGGACCGTCTGGTACGTGCGCAACGGCGAGATCCTGCGGGTGGGCAACCAGAGCCAGGGCTGGGCGCGCGCGGTGCTGGACGTGTCGGTGGCCTACGGCGCGGACATCGCGCACGTGCAGGAGGTGCTGCAGCGCATCGGGGACCGGCTGGCCGCCGAGGACGCGTGGAAGCCGCTGGTGCTGGCCCGGCCGGAGGTGTGGGGCGTGGAGCAGATGGCCGCGGACGGCGTGGTGCTGCGCATGGTGGTCAAGACGGCGCCGCTGCAGCAGTGGGCGGTGCAGCGCGAGCTGCGCCGGCGGATCAAGGCGGCGTTCGACGCCGAGGGCATCGAGTTCCCCTTCCCGCAGCGCACGGTGTGGCTGCGCCAGGACGAGGCCCCCGCGGCGCCGCCGCCGGCGCGGCACGGCGACCCGGCCACGGCCGGCGGCTCGCAGCCGCCGCGGCGCAGCGAGGCGGACGTGGTGGCCGACGACACCGGGGAGATCCCCCGCATCCGCTGACGCGGCCGCGGCCCGGCGGAGGGGGTGCGCGCGCGCCGTCCGCGGCCGACACTGGCGCCATGACCCAGCGTCTCGCCCTCGTCACCGGCGTCAGCG
This sequence comes from Kineococcus haloalkalitolerans, assembly GCF_050871905.1. Taxonomy (NCBI): domain Bacteria; kingdom Bacillati; phylum Actinomycetota; class Actinomycetes; order Kineosporiales; family Kineosporiaceae; genus Kineococcus; species Kineococcus haloalkalitolerans. The sequence goes on along the minus strand of NZ_JBJLSH010000009.1, from coordinate 72,650 downwards.
GCTACATCGGCGGCCGGCTCGTGCCGGAGCTGCTGCGGGCCGGTTTCCGCGTCCGCGCGGTGGCGCGGCGGCCGGAGGCGCTGCGCGACCGCCCGTGGATCGACGACGTGGAGGTCGTGCAGGCCGACGCCGCCGACGCGGAGCAGGTGCGCGCGGCGCTGGAGGGCGTGGACGTGGCCTACTACCTCATCCACGCGATGAGCAGCGGGTCGCAGTTCTCCTCCAAGGACCGCCGCACGGCGCGCACGTTCGCGCGCGCGTCGAAGGCGCAGGGCGTGGGCCGCCTGGTGTACCTGGGCGGGCTGTACCCGGAGGGCGAGGAGCTGTCCACGCACCTGGAGTCGCGCCGGGAGGTCGGGGAGATCCTGCTGGACTCCGGCGTGCCGACCACGGTGCTGCGCGCGGCGGTGATCCTGGGGTCGGGGTCGGCGAGCTTCGAGATGGTCCGCCACCTGACCGAGCGGCTGCCGGCGATGGTCTGCCCGAAGTGGGTGGGCAACCGGATCCAGCCCATCGCGATCCGCGACGTGCTGCGCTACCTGGTGGGGGTGGCGGACCTGCCGCCGGACGTCAGCCGGGTCTTCGACATCGGCGGCCCGGACGTCCTGACGTACCTGGACATGATGCGCGTGTACGCGGAGGTGGCCGGACTGCCCAAGCGCCGCGTGCTGCCGGTGGGCGTGATGTCGCCGCGGTTGTCGAGCCACTGGGTGGGCACGGTCACCCCGGTGCCCAAGCAGATCGCCCAGCCGCTGGTGGAGAGCCTGGTGCACGAGGTGGTCTGCCAGGAGCACGACATCGCCCGGTGGGTGCCGGACCCGGAGGAGGGCCTGATCGGCTACCGGGAGGCGGTGGCGCTGGCGCTGCAGCGCATCCAGGAGGCCAACGTGGCCACCCGCTGGTCCTCGGCGTCGCTGCCCGGCGCGCCCAGCGACCCGCTGCCCAGCGACCCGGGCTGGTCGGGCGGCAACCTGTACGTGGACGACCGCACCACCGTCGTCGACGCCCCCCGCGAGGTGCTGTGGGAGGTGCTGGAGGGCATCGGCGGCGAGCGCGGCTGGTACTCGTGGCCGACGGCGTGGGCGGTGCGCGGGGTGATGGACCGCTTCTCCGGCGGGCCAGGGCTGCGGCGCGGTCGGCGCGACCCGCGCTCGCTGATGATCGGCGACGCGGTCGACTGGTGGCGGGTGGAGGAGCGGCTGCCCGGGGAGCTGCTGCGGCTGCGCGCGGAGATGCGCCTGCCGGGCCTGGCGTGGCTGGAACTGCGGATCGAGACGGACCCGGTGGGCCGCACGCTGTTCCGGCAGCGGGCGCTGTTCCACCCCAAGGGCCTGGCGGGGCAGGCGTACTGGGCGGCGATCAGCCCGTTCCACGACGTGGTGTTCGGCGGGATGCAGCGCAACGTGGCCCGGGCCGCGGAGGCCGTGGTCCGCGAGCGCCGCTCGTCCCCGGCCGGCGCGGCGGACAGCGCGCGCCGGGCGGGCGAGGCCCGCGAGGGCGCGCACGCGGCCTGACGCGCGGCCGGGGCGGCGGGGCGCCCGTGCGATCCTCGAGCGGTGAGCACGACCCCGCCCTCCCCCCTCGGCCCGCCCACCGGCGGGCGCAGCAGCCTGACCCGCACGACGCCCGCGGGGCGCACGTTCTACGACGAGGTGGGCGGCGCCGCGACGTTCACCCGCCTGGTGGACGCCTTCTACGACGGGGTCGCCGCCGACGAGGTGCTGCGGCCCATGTACCCGGAGGCGGACCTGGGCCCGGCGAAGGAGCGGCTGCGGCTGTTCCTGGAGCAGTACTGGGGCGGGCCGACGACGTACTCCGAGCAGCGCGGCCACCCGCGCCTGCGCATGCGGCACGCCCCCTTCAAGGTGAACCCGGACGCGCGCGACCGCTGGCTGACGCACATGCGCGCCGCGGTGGACTCGCTGGGCCTGCCGGCCGCGCAGGAGGGCGTGCTGTGGGACTACCTGGAGCGCGCCGCCCACAGCATGCTCAACACGTTCGAGGAGTAGCGAGGGTCCCGCGGGGGCGTCAGGCGACGGCCGTGCGCATGAGCCGGCGGGCGGCCTCGCCGATGACGGCGCTGTAGGTGGGGTAGGCGAACTCGACGCGCGCCAGGGTCGCGACGTCGACGCCCGCGGCCATCGCGGTCGTCACGGCCTGCACGATCTCGACGGCCTCCTCCCCCACGGCGTGGGCGCCCAGCAGGACGTCGCGGCGCCGGTCGGCGATGAGCTTGAGGAAACCCCGCGTGCGGTCGTCGATGACGGCGCGCTCCATCGCCGCGAACGGCACGGTCACCACGAGGCACTGCGGGTCCCGCGCCCGCGCCTCGTCCTCGCTGAGCCCCACCCACGCGTAGTCGGGGTCCGTGAAACCCCCCGACGGCAGCAGCGGGTGCGGGGTGCGGCGGGTCGCGCCGAGGACGGCGTTGGTGGCGGCGGCCTCCGCCTCGGCGTGGGCGGCCTGCACCAGCATCGCCCGCCCGTTGGCGTCGCCGGCGGCGAACACGTGGGGCGCGGTGGTGCGCAGGTGCTCGTCGACCGCGATCGCCGAGCGGTGCACCTCGATCCCGGCGGCCTCCAGCCCCAGCCCGTCCAGCGACGCGGGCCAGCCCACGCTCATCACGACCGCGTCGAACGCCTGCTCGCGGCGCGCGCCGCCCTGTGACCAGGCCAGGTCGATCGCCCCGTCGGCGCGCCGGCTCAGGGAGTGCACCGCCTCGATGCCCGTGTCCACCCGCACGCCCTGCTCCTCGAACGCCCGCTGCACGGCGCGCGAGACGTCGGCGTCGGCGGTCGGCAGGACCCGCGGAGCCAGGTCCAGCAGCTGCACCTCGCTGCCCAGGGCGCGGAAGACGGTGACGAGCTGCGCGCCGGTGTTGCCCGCGCCCACGACGGCCAGGCGCCGGGGCAGGGAGGGCAGGTCCAGCACGGTCTCGGGGTAGGTCGCCAGTTCCGCGCCGGGCAGCGGCAGCCGCCGGGAGCGCCCGCCGACGCACAGGACGACGCTCTCGCCGCGCACCCGCCGCCCGGTCGCGGCGAGCTCCAGCACGTGCGGGTCGACGAAGCGCGCGCGGCCCTCCAGCACCAGGTCGACGCCGGCGTCGGCCAGCCGCTGCGGGTCCGCCTTCGCGGCCTGCACCCGCTCGACGGTGGCGCGCACGCGGGCGACCGTCGCGGGCCAGTCCACGCGCTCCTGCGGCACGGCGATGCCGTACTCGGCGGCCGTGCGCACCTCGCGGACGAGCCGGGCCGTCTTGGCCAGAACCCGGGTCGGCACGCAGCCGGTGTTCACGCAGGTGCCGCCGGTGCGCGAGCCCTCCAGCAGGGCCGTGCGGGCGCCGAGCTCGGCGGCGCGGAGGGCGGCCGAGACGCCGGCCGGGCCACCGCCCACGACGACCACGTCGTAGGAGTCGGCCGCGTCGCCGCGCGACGGGGAGGGGGAGGTTCGGACGTCGGGGAGCGTCGGGGAGCTCACCCGGTCACGGTCCCCCGGCCCCCGCGGGGCCGCCACCGGACCGGTTGTGAGAGTGGACACCCCCGTGCGCAGCACCCGGAGCGGCACGTCGGTGCGGCGGGACCCGGGCGTCCTCACCACCCTCCGCACCGTCCCCACCTAGTCTCGCAGCGTGAAGATCGTCATTCCCGGGGGGACCGGTCAGGTCGGCGGGCTGCTGCGCCGGGCGCTGGCCGCGCGCGGCGACGAGGTCACGGTCCTGAGCCGGCGCCCCCGGACGCTCGAGGACGGGGTCCACCACGTGGTGTGGGACGGTCGGACCCTCGGAGCGTGGGCGGACGAGGTCGACGGCGCGGACGCGGTCGTCAACCTCGCCGGGCGCACGGTCAGCTGCCGCTACACCGACACGAACCTGCGCCAGATGATGGACTCGCGCGTCGACTCCACCCGCGTGGTGGGCGAGGCGATCGCCCGCGCGCAGCGCCCGCCGTCGACGTGGCTGCAGATGAGCACCGCCACCCTCTACGCCGACTCCCGCAGCCGCGGCGACGACCTGCCCCACGACGAGGTGGACGGGGTCGTCGGCGGGGAGGAACCCGACGTCCCCCTCTACTGGGAGTACAGCGTCCGCATCGCGCGGCGCTGGGAGCAGACCCAGGCGGAGGCCGCCACCCCCACCACCCGCCGCGTCGCGCTGCGCACGGCGATGGTCATGACCCCCGACCGCGGTGGTGTCTTCGACTACCTGTCCTGGATGGCCCGCCTCGGCCTGGGTGGCCCCGTCGACGGGGGGCGGCAGTACGTCTCCTGGATCCACGGTGAGGACTTCGTGCGCGCGGTGGAGTTCCTCCTGCAGCGCGAGGACCTCGACGGCCCCTTCAACCTCGCCGCTCCCGGACCGGTCGCGCAGGCGGAGTTCACGCGGTCGCTGCGCCGCGCCTGGGGCCGCCGCCTCGGGCTGCCCGCCACCCGGCTCATGGCCGAGGTCGGAGCGTTCGCGCTGCGCACCGACACGGAACTGCTGCTGAAGAGCCGGCGGGTCGTGCCCACCCGCCTCCTGCAGGAGGGGTTCACCTTCACCCACCCCGCGTGGAGCGCGGCCGCGGGCGACCTGGTGGCCAGTGCCCGTCGGCGCTGAGGCCCCGCCGGCCACTACCCGAGTCGAGCCCGAGCTTCGCCCCGGTGTCGTCATCGGCTCGCGCACCCGTCGACCTGAGAGGATCCCGCCCGCGCACGCTCGTCCTCCGATCGTCAGGGCACGACCGCGTCGGCCTCGACCTCCACGAGCAACCGGGGGTCGACGAGCGCGCTCACCTCGACCATCGTGCAGGCCGGGCGGACGTCGGCGAAGAACTCGCCGTGGACGCGCCCGACCTCCTCCCAGCGGGCGATGTCGGTGACGTACAGGCGGGTGCGCACCACGTCGGCCAGGCCGGCCCCGACGTGCGCCAGAGCCGCCTCCACGCGCCGCAGCGCCTCGCGGGTCTGCGCGGCGGGATCGTCGCCGCCGACGGGGCTGCCGTCGGGTCCGGCCGCGGTCGTGCCGGCCACGCTGACCCACGGCCCGACCCGCACGGCCCGCGAGTAGCCGACGACGGGTTCCCACGGCGCGCCCGAGGAGACGGTTCGACGTTCCAGCACGCCGCCATCCTGACCCACGCACCGGCGGGCGGGGCTAGCGTCGAGCGGTGCCCGCCGTCTGGTCGCTGCCGCTGCCCCTGCTCACGTCCCGGATGCGGCTGCGCGAGCACCGCCCGGGCGACCTCGACGACCTGGTGGTGTTCCACGGCGACGAGCGGGTCACCCGGCACACGCCGTGGCCCGTGCGCAGCCGCGAGGAGACCCGCGAGGCGCTCGCGGTGCGCACCGGGCAGGTGCGCGCCGCGGCGACCGGGGAGGCGGTGGTGCTGGCCGTGGAGGAGGTCGCCACCGGGACGGTCGTCGGGGAGGTCCTGCTGCTGCGCACCGGCGACGACGAGGCGGCGCTGGGCTACGCGCTGCGCGCGGACCGGTGGGGGCGCGGGCTGGCGACCGAGGCGGCGGGCGCGCTGGTCGAGGCCGCCTTCACCGTGCTCGGACTGCACCGGCTCACCGCCGTCGTGCTGCCCGCCAACACCGCCTCGACCGCGGTGCTGGGCAAGCTGGGTTTCACGCCCGTGTCCGCGGACGAGGACCGGCTGGTGTTCGAGCTGCGCCCGGACCAGCCGCCGGCGGGCTGAGCGACCGCCGGCGGACCCGGGTCAGGGCCGCTGCGCGGCGGGGCGCACGACGAGCTCGTTGACGTCGACGTCCGCGCTCTCCCCGACCGCGTAGGCCACGGCGCGCCCGATGGCCGCGGGCGGGATCGCCGCGCGGCGGTACACGTCCATCCCGGCGCTGGCCGTCGGGTCGGTGATGTGGGTGGCCAGCTCGCTCTCCACGACGCCGGGGCTGATCGTCGTCGTGCGCACGCCCGCCGGCAGGTCCTGGCGCAGGCCCTCCATGAGCGCCCGCACCGCGTACTTGGTCGCCGAGTAGACCGCGGCCGTGGGGACGACGCTGTGCGCGGCGATGGACGCCGTGGTGACGACGTGCCCGGAGCCCTGGCGCAGGAAGTGCGGCAGGGCCGCGGCCAGGCCGTGCAGGACGCCCTTGACGTTGACGTCGACCATCCGGTCCCACTCGTCGGCCAGCAGCGAGGTCATCGGGGACAGCAGCATCACCCCGGAGTTGGCGACGAGGACGTCCAGGTGCCCGTGCTCTGCGACGACCGCGTCGACGACCCGGCGGAACGCGTCCGCGTCGGTGACGTCGAGGACGGCGGTGCCGGCGCGCCCGCCGGCGGCGGTGATGTCGGCGGCGACCCGCTCGAGGCGGTCGGCGCGGCGGGCCGCGAGGACGACGGTGTGGCCGGCGGCGGCCAGCTCGCGGGCGGTGGCCTCACCGATGCCGCTCGAGGCACCGGTGACGAGGACGGTCTTGGTGCCGGTGGGCTGGTCGGTCTCGTGATCGGTCATGGCTCGAGCCTCGCCGCGCAGCGGGCCGGCGGGGAGACCGCGACGGGGGTGGCCCCGGCACGGCCACCCTCGCGCGGGCGGGCGCGCCTACGGTGGGCGCGTGAGCGAGCTGGGGGACTACCTGCGCGCCCGCCGGGCGGACGTCGCGCCGCAGGAGGCGGGCCTGCCGGCCGGGACGCGGCGGCGGGTGCCGGGGCTGCGCCGCAGCGAGGTCGCCCTCCTGGCGGACATCAGCGTGGAGTACTACGTGCGGCTGGAGCAGGGCCGCGAGCGCAACCCCTCCCCCGCGGTGCTGGACGCCCTGGCCGCGGCGCTGCGGCTGCCGCGCGACGGTGCCGAGCACCTGTACCGGCTGGCCGGACTGGCACCCGCGGCGGACGGGGCGGGCGGGGCGGGCGGCACCGGCCCGGAGCGGGCCGACCCGCGCCTGGTGGAGCTGCTGGGGGCCTGGCCGGCGACCCCGGCGCTGGTGCTGGGCCGGGCGCTGGACGTGCTGGCCGCGAACGCGCTGGCCGAGGAGCTGTTCGCCGGGTTCCCCCTCACCCGCAACCTCGCGGAACTCGTGTTCACCGACCCCGCGGCGCGCTCGCTGTACCCGGCGTGGGACGCGGTGGCCCGCGACACCGCGGCCGCGCTGCGGCTGGCCGAGGGCGCGCGCCCGGACGACGCGCGGGTGCGCGCCGTGCGCGAGCGCCTGGCCGGCGACCCGGTGTTCGACCGGCTGTGGGCGCGGCACGACGCGCGCGGCAAGACGTCGGAGGTCAAGCGGTTCGCGCACCCGGGCGCCGGGGAGCTTGCGCTGCACGTGCACACGTTCGACGTGCGCGGCGCGGCGGGCCAGCAGCTCGTGGTCTACCACGCGCCGCCGGGGACGCCGGCCGCCGACGGCCTGGCGCTGCTGGGGATCCTGGCCGCGCAGCGCGCCGAGGCCGCCACGTCCACCACGTCCACCACGTCCACCACGTCCCCCACGACCCGCGCGGACGGTCCCCGGCGCGGGCGCTGACCCCGGGCGCCGGTCTCACGCGCCGCCGTGCTGGCGCGGCGCGTGGGCGGTGAGGAACTCGTACACCTCGACGTCGTCGACGCCGGGGAACGTGCCGGACGGCAGGGGCGCCAGGGTCTGCGCGTGCAGACGGGCGCTGGGCCAGGCGTTCTCCGACCAGCGGCCGGCGAGGTCCTGCGGCGCGCGGCGGCAGCAGGAGACGTCGGGGCAGCGGCTGACGGCCCGGGCGCGCGTGTCGCGGCCGCGGAAGAACTTCGCGTGCTCGTAGCGCACGCCGACCGTGATGGAGAAGTCCCCCTCGCGGGTGGTGCCCGTCTGGCTGGAGCACCAGAACGTGCCCGCGGGGGTGTCGGTGTACTGGTAGTTCTCCGTCGTGCGGTTCGTCAACCCCAGGACACGGCGCGCGGTCCACTGCCGGCACACCGGCTGGCCCTCGATGGCGCCCGTGGCGTCCTCGACGAACGGCACGCCGTCGTTCTCGTACCCGCGGTACAGGGCGCCGTCGTCCCCGGCGCGCAGGAAGTGCAGCGGCAGGTCGAGGTGGGTGGTCAGCAGGTTCGTCAGCCGGTGCGCGGCGGCCTCGTGCGTGACGCCGAACGCGTCGCGGAAGTCCTCCACGGCCAGGTCCTTGTCGGCCTTGGCGGCGGCGAGGAACTCCACGGCGGCGCTGCGGGGCATGAGGGCGCAGGCGGCGAAGTAGTTGATCTCCAGCCGCTGCCGCAGGAACTCGGTGTAGCTGCCGGGGCGCTCGTGGCCCAGGACGCGGTGCGCGATGGCCTGCAGGGCCAGCGAGCGCAGGCCGTGCCCGCCGGGGATGGAGGCGGGTGGCAGGTAGATGCGCCCGTTGGCCAGGTCGGTGACGGTGCGGGTGGAGTGCGGCAGGTCGTCGACGTGGATGATCGAGAACCCCAGTTCAGCGGCGGCGCGCGCGACGGTGCGGTGGGTGAGGGCGCCGACGGTGTACCCGGCGGCGCGCACGAGGTCCTCGGCGACCTCCTCGACCTCGGGCAGGTGGTTGTCGGCGGCGCGCAGGAGCCGGCGGATCTCGGTGTTGGCGCGCCGGGCCTCCTCGGGGGTGGCGTTGGCGGCGTCGTGGCGGCGGGCGACCTCGCGGTGCAGGGCGACGAGCGCCTCCAGCGCGTCGATCGGCAGGGTGCGCCCGGCGCGCACCTCGGGCACGCCGAGGGAGCGGAACAGCGGGCTGCGCTGGGCGCGGTCCAGCTCGATCTCCAGGGCGGCGCGGCGCCCGGGCGGCGGTGAGCCGTCCAGCAGCTCGCCGGGCGGCACGCCCAGCGCGGCGGCCACGGCCGTGATGAGCGACAGCTTCGGCTCGCGCTTGCCGTTCTCCACCTGCGACAACCGGCTCTGCGCCGCGCCGACCGCCGCGCCGAGCTGGGCGAGGGTCATGCCGCGGGCCTGGCGGTGGTGCCGGATGCGCCGCCCGACGGTGAGGGCGTCGACCTCCGGCACCTCGGCGCGGGCGGTCTCCGGCTCGGACAGCGGCTCCAGCGCCGCGACGCGCAGGCGGGTCACCCGTTCACGCTAGCGGAAGAACCCCGGTTCTTCACCCGTCAGTGCCGTTGTGGAGGCCTCAGCGACTGAGGACAGTCGGAACACCGCGCACCGACACCGAGGAGGACGACCGTGACGACGATCGACGAACCGGCCACCCGCACCCGACCCGCCACCGGCGGCCTCCCGTCCCTGTCGGGCACCCCGACCGACCACCCCGGGCTCCTGGCGTGGGTGCGCGAGACGGCCCGCCTGACCCGGCCGGACCGGGTCGTCTGGTGCGACGGCTCGCAGGCCGAGGCCGACCGCCTCACCGCGCGGATGGTCGCGGACGGCACCCTCATCGCGCTGGACCCGGTGAAGCGGCCGAACAGCTACCTGGCGCGTTCGCACCCGGGCGACGTGGCCCGGGTGGAGTCGCGCACGTTCATCGCCTCCCGCCGCCGCGCCGACGCCGGCCCGACGAACAACTGGCGCGAGCCGGAGGCGCTGCGCGAGGAGCTGACGGGGATCTTCGACGGCTGCATGCGCGGGCGCACGATGTACGTCGTCCCGTTCTCGATGGGCCCGGTCGGCGGGCCGATCTCGCAGCTGGGCGTCCAGATCACCGACTCCCCCTACGTCGTGGTCTCGATGCGCACGATGACGCGGACGGGCTCGGAGGCGCTGGCGGCCCTGACGCCCGGCACCCCGTTCGTCCCCGCCCTGCACAGCGTCGGGTACCCGCTCGTGGACGCCATCGGGCGCGAGCGCCCGGACGTGCCCTGGCCCTGCAACGACCTCAAGCACGTCGCCCACTTCCCCGAGACGCGGGAGATCTGGTCGTACGGCTCCGGGTACGGCGGCAACGCCCTGCTGGGCAAGAAGTGCTTCGCGCTGCGCATCGCCTCGGTGATGGCGCGCGACGAGGGCTGGCTGGCCGAGCACATGCTGCTGCTGAAGCTGACGAACCCCGCCGGGCGGGTGTTCCACGTGGCGGCGGCGTTCCCCTCGGCGTGCGGGAAGACGAACCTGGCGATGCTGCGGCCCACGCTGCCCGGCTGGCGGGTGGAGACGATCGGCGACGACATCGCCTGGATGCGCCCGGGCCCGGACGGGCGGCTGCGCGCGCTCAACCCCGAGAACGGGTTCTTCGGGGTGGCGCCGGGCACCGGGCCGGCGACGAACCCGACCGCGGTGGAGATGCTGCGCTCGGACGTGATCTTCACCAACGTCGCCCTCACCGACGACGGCGACGTGTGGTGGGAGGGCCTGACCGAGGAACCGCCCGCGCACCTGCTCGACTGGCAGGGCCGGGACTGGACGCCCGGCTGCGGACGCCCCGCGGCGCACCCGAACTCCCGGTTCACCGTCGCGGCCGAGCGCTGCCCGTCGCTGGCGGCGGAGTTCTCCGACCCGGAGGGGGTCCCCGTCGACGCCGTCCTGTTCGGTGGCCGGCGCGCCTCGAACGTCCCGCTCGTGGCGCAGGCGCAGGACTGGAGCCAGGGCGTGTTCATGGGGATGACCGTCTCCAGCGAGCGCACCGCCGCCGCCGAGGGGACGCTCGGGGAGCTGCGCCACGACCCGTTCGCGATGCTGCCGTTCGCCGGCTACGACGTCGGCCGGTACGCCGCGCACTGGCTGTCGATGAGGGACCGGGTGCCCGCCGCGGGCCTGCCGCAGGTGTTCACCGTGAACTGGTTCCGCCGCGGGGAGGACGGCCGGTTCCTGTGGCCGGGGTTCGGGGAGAACTCCCGCGTGCTGGACTGGGTGTGCCGGCGGCTGGAGGGCACGGCGGGGGCGGTGTTCACCCCGGTGGGCCTGGTACCGGCGCCCGGGTCGCTGGACCTGGACGGCCTGGACGTGCCCGAGGAGGACCTGGCGGAGCTGTTCCGCGTGGACCCGGACGCGTGGACCGCGGAGGTGGAGCACCTTCGGGAGTGGTTCACGACGTTCGGCGGCACGCTGCCCGAGGAGGTCGTCGGGCACCTGGACCTGCTGCGCTACCGCCTCACCGGCGAGTGAGCACCGCGCTCACGGGCGCACCAGCACCTTGCCGACGGCCCGGCCGGACTCCAAGCGGGCGAAGGCGTCCCGGGCGTCGGCGAGGGCGTGCACCGAGTCCACCTCGGGGGCCAGGTCCCGCAGCTCGCAGAAGCGCAGCAGCCGGCGGAACTCCTCCAGCGTGCCCATCGTGGAACCGAGCACGCGCAGCTGCTTGAAGAACACGTGCTCCAGCATCGCCGGCGGCGCGCCGCCGGTCGTGGCGCCGGCGACGACGACGCACCCGCCGGGGCGCAGCGAGGCCACCGAGTGCTTCCAGGTGGCCTCGCCGACGGTCTCGAAGGCGGCGTCGACCTTCTCCGGCAGCCGCTCCCCCGCGGCGAAGACGCGGTCGGCGCCCCAGTCCAGGGCGCGCTGCGCGCGCTCGGGGTCGCGGCCGGTCACCCACACCCGCAGGCCGGCCGCGGCGCCCAGCACCACCAGCGCGTTGGAGACGCCGCCGGCGGCGCCCTGCACGAGGACGGTCTGCCCGGGCACGGCGGCGGCCTGGGTGAACAGCATCCGGTAGGCGGTCAGCCAGGCCGTGCCCAGCGAGGCGCCCCGCTCCGGCGACCACCCGGCGGGCAGCGGCAGCAGGTTGCGGCGGGGCACGTGCACGTGCTCGGCCAGCGTGCCCGGGTGCAGCTCGGACAGCAGCGTGCGCGAGGGGGCGAGGGTCTCGTCGCCGCGCACGTCGTCGGGGGTGACGACGGCGTGCACGACGACCGCCTCGCCGTCCTCGGTGGTCCCGGCGGCGTCGCAGCCCAGGACCATCGGCAGCCGCTCGGCGGGCAGCCCCACCCCGCGCAGGCTCCACAGGTCGTGCCGGTTGAGGGCGGCGGCGCGCACGTCCACCCGCACCCACCCCTCGGGCGCGGGCGCGGCGGGCGCGTCGGCGACCTCGAGGGCGGCCAGCGGGTCGTCGGGCAGGGCGCGCACGGCGCGGGCGGCGAGCACGCGGCGACGCTACCGGCGGTGGCGGTCGGTAGCCTCCCGGGCGTGCTGAGCGGGACGGACGGGCAGGACCACGGGAGCGACGGGCGGCTGCTGCGGGAGGTGCTGGACGTGCGGCCCCTGCCGGAGCGCGAGGACGTCTTCGCGGGGGCGAACCTGCCGCACTGGCGCCCGCGCCTGTTCGGCGGGCAGGTGCTCGGGCAGGCCGCGGTGGCCGCCGGCCGCACCGTGCCGGCGGAGCGGCTGCTGCACTCCATGCACGCCTACTTCCTGCGCCCGGGCGACCCGGACGTGCCGGTGGAGCTGTCGGTGGAGCGGCTGCGCGACGGGCGCTCCTTCTCAGCCCGCCGCGTGCAGGCCCTGCAGGACGGGGCGCCGATCCTGTCGGGCATCGCCTCCTTCCAGGTGCCGGCCGAGGGCCTGGACCACGCCCGCCCGGCGCCCGACGTGCCCGGCCCCGAGGGCCTGCCGAGCGACGCCGAACTGCTGGAGGCGCTCGACCACCCGGCGGCCCGGCTCATGGCCCGCGCCCGGCCGGTGGAGCTGCGGCACGTCGAGGAGGCGATCTACGCCGCGCCCGCCGCCGAGCGCCGCGAGGAGCAGTCGGTGTGGGTGCGCCTGCCCGCCGGGCTGGCCGACGACCCGCTGCTGCACCAGGCGGGGCTGGCGTTCCTGTCCGACGTGACGGTGCTGGAGCCGGTGCTGCGCCGGCACGGCCTGCCGTGGGGCACGCCCGGGATGAGCGTGGCCAGCCTGGACCACGCGATCTGGTGGCACCGGCCCGCGCGGGCCGACGAGTGGCTGCTGCACGTCACCGCCAGCCCCAGCGCCTCGGGGGCGCGGGGGCTGGCGACCGGCTGGATCTACGACGAGCAGCGGCGCCTGGTGGCGACCGTCGCGCAGGAGGGCATGGTCCGGCTCCCGCAGGGCTCCTGAGGCGCCTGCCCGCGGCTCAGGGCAGGCGGTCGGCGAGGAGGTCGCCCAGCACCCCGCGCAGGTCGCCCTCGACGTGCGCGACGGCGGGAGCGACGGCGCGCAGGACGTCGAGCCCGCGCCGCGAGGGGCGCAGGACGACCCTGCGCCGGTCGCCGGCGTCGGCCTCGCGGTACAGGCAGGCGGTGTCGACGAGACCGTCGACGGCGCGAGTCGCGGTCGCCGGCGCCAGGGCCAGCGCCGCGCAGACGTCGGACATCGACGCGCCCGGGTGCGCGGCGACGTGCTGCAGCACGCGCCAGCGGTCGACGGTGAGGGCCCGGTCGGGCAGCCCGTCGACGAGGGCGGCCGCCAGGCGGGTCTCGGTCTCGGCCGCCGCGCGCAGCAGCCGCAGCGCTCCCGCACCCGGTGCTGCGCCGCCCATCGAGCCTCCCGCCCCTCGGGTCCCGGCGCCGCACCGGGTCGTCCGGGCGCGGCGTGGGACGCTGGCCAGCATGCCAGAGGGCACCGGCCCCGCCCCGCGGGCGCGTCCCGGGGTGCACCGGGTGGCCCTGCTGACGCCCGGCCGCGGCCCGTCGGGCATGTTCGGCCTGGCCTGCCGGGCCGCGGCCGAGCTGGCCGCGCGCGAGGTCACCGACCGCGGAGGGGTCCGGGGCCGGGCGCTGGAGTTCGCGCACGTCGACGCGGGCGCCCCGCCGCGCACCGTCGCAGCGCAGGTCCGCGCGCTGCTCGACGCCGGCTCGGTCGAGGGGGTGACCGGCTGGCACCTGTCGAGCGTGCGCGAGGCCGTCGCCCCGGTGGTCGCGGGGCGGGTCCCCTACGTGTACGCCACCGCCTACGAGGGCGGGGACGGCCGGGCCGGGCTCGTCTGCACCGGGGAGCTGCCCGAGCAGCAGGTCGTCGCCGCCCTCGCCTGGCTGCACCGCGAGCTGGGGATGAGCTCGTGGGCGGTGGTCGGCGACGACTACGTGTGGCCCCGCCGCACGGCGGCGCGGGTCGCCGCCACCCTGCGCGGGCACGGGGTCCGCCTGCGGGGCCGGCACTGGGTGCCGCTGGGGTGCGCCGACGAGCAGGTGTGGCGCCGGGTGGTCACCGCAGTGGGTCGCGAGGACGTCGACGGCGTCGTCATGCTCCTCGTGGGCGCGGACGGGGTGCGGTTCAACCGCGAGTTCGCCGGCGCCGGGCTGGACGCCCGGTTCGCCCGGTTCAGCCCCTTCATGGACGAGACCATGCTGCTGGCGAGCGGGCCGGGAGCGACCCGCGGCCTCTACGCGGCCGCGGGCTGGTTCGCCGACCTCGCGAGCGGGTCGGCGATGGAGTTCTCCCGGGGGTTCACCACCACCTTCGACGCGGTGGCAGCGGACCCGTCCGCCACCGGTCCCGGCGCGCCGCCGCCGGGGACGATGGCCGAGACGACGTACTCGGCGGTCCACCTGCTCGCCGACCTCGGACGGCGCTCGGCCGACCCGCGGGCCGCTGCCGCGGAGGCGCTGCGCGTGCGCCACGACGGGTGGATGGAGACGCCGCACGGCGCCGTGCGGCTGCGTTCGGGCCGCGCGGACCACCCGGTCCACCTGGCCGTCGCGGACGGGACGGGTTTCGACGTCCTCGCGCGCGTGTCGGGCCGCCGCGCCTGACCCCTCCCGCGGCCCCGTGTTTCCGGCGTGTTTCCGGCGCGTCAAATCTCCGGGTCGTCCCGCGGTCCCGCGCCGCGGGGGTTTGACCCCCGTCGACGCAGCGGCCTAGCTTCCAGATCGCTTCCGAACGGAAGCATCCGGTCCCGCGCCGCCCGGCCACCGGGAACCACCGCCCGTCCGAGAGGTCGAGATGAGCCCAACCACCGGACCGGTCCCGCCCTCGGGCACCGGCACGTCGAGCACCGTCCCCACCACCTCGACGTCGGAGACGCTGGAGGACTACACCCTCCGGTTCGCCCCGCGCAGCTACCGCCGCTGGACGCCCGGCGTCGTCGCCACCTCCGCGCTCGGCGGCATCGCCTACCTCGCCGACTTCGCCATCGGCGCGAACATCGGCATCGCGCACGGCACCACGAACGCCCTGCTCGGCATCGCCGTGGCGGCGGTCGTTATCTTCGTCAGCGGTTTCCCCCTCGCCTACTACGCGGCGCGCTACAACATCGACCTGGACCTCATCACCCGCGGTTCCGGGTTCGGGTACTACGGGTCGGTCCTCACGAACGTCATCTTCGCGACGTTCACGTTCATCTTCTTCGCCCTGGAGGGCGCCATCATGGCGCAGGGCCTCGAACTCGGCCTGGGCGTCCCGCTGTGGCTGGGGTACGCGGTCTCGACCGTCCTGGTGATCCCGCTGGTCGTCTACGGGATGAAGGCGCTCAGCACGCTGCAGGTGTGGACCACTCCCCTGTGGCTGGTCCTCATGGTCATCCCCTTCGTCTACCTGGTCCTGGCCAACCCGGAGTCGGTCGACACGTTCTTCGCCTACCAGGGCGAGGCCGGCGCCGGCGGCGCCAGCGCCGCCGCTGTGCTGCTGGCCGCGGGCGTGTGCCTGTCGCTCATGGCGCAGATCGCCGAGCAGATCGACTACCTGCGCTTCATGCCCCCGCGGACGGCGGAGAACCGCCGGCGCTGGTGGACGGCCGTCGTCATGGCCGGACCCGGCTGGGTGGTGTTCGGCGCCGTGAAGCAGGCCGTCGGCCTCTTCATCGCCGTCTACCTGCTCGCCCGCCTCGACCCGCAGGCGTCGGCCACGGCGAACGAGCCGGTCCACCAGTTCCTCGGGGTCTACGAGGAGATGATGCCCGGCTGGCTGGCGATCACCCTCGCCGTCGTGCTGGTCGTCATCAGCCAGATCAAGATCAACGTGACCAACGCCTACTCCGGCTCGCTCGCGTGGACCAACGCCTTCACCCGCGTCACCAAGCGCTACCCCGGCCGCCTGGTCTTCGTCGTCGTGAACCTCGTCATCGCGCTGACGCTGATGGAGGCGAACATGTTCGACTTCCTCAACACCGTCCTCGGGTTCTACGCGAACTGCGCGATGGCGTGGGTCGTGACGGTCGCCACCGACATCGTCGTCAACAAGCACCTGCTGAAGATCTCCCCGACGGTGCCGGAGTTCCGCCGCGGCATGCTCTACGCGGTGAACCCCGTCGGCTTCGTGTCGGTCCTGCTGTCCGCGGGCCTGTCCATCGCCGTCTTCTTCGGCGCCTTCGGCCCCGGGGTCCAGCCGTACTCCCCCGTCGTCGCGATCGCCCTCGCGGTCGTGCTGCCCCCGGTCCTGGCCGTGGCCACGCGGGGCAGGTACTACCTGCGCCGCGACGACGACGGCATCCCGTCGCCGCTGTTCGACGAGGACGGCAACCCCTCCGGCGAGGTGCTGACGTGCCACGTGTGCCGGCAGGACTTCGAGCGCCCCGACGTCGCCGCGTGCCGGACGCACGACGCCGTGGTCTGCTCCCTGTGCCTGAGCACCGATACGGTGGCCGACCACGTGCTACCCGCGCAGCGCTGAGGAGGCGTCCGTGCACCTCACCCCCGCCGACACCGAGAAGCTCCTGCTGGCCGTCGCCGGCATGGTCGCCCGCGACCGCCTGGCGCGCGGCGTGAAGCTGAACCACCCCGAGTCCGTGGCGCTGCTCAGCACCTGGGTCGTCGAGCGCGCCCGCGAGGGCGCCTCGGTGCCGGAGCTGATGGACAGCGGCCGGCGCGTCCTGTCCCGCGAGCAGGTCATGCCGGGCGTGGCCGAGGTGCTCGGCGAGGTCCAGGTGGAGGCCACGTTCCCCGACGGGCGCAAGCTCGTGACCCTGCACGAGCCGATCTCGTGAGCGGCTCCCGCGGCGACGGTCCCGGTGCGCTCCGCGTCCGGCCCGGGACCGTCGTCCTCAACGGCGACCGGGGCCCGTCCGAGCGCCTCACCCTCCTGGTGGAGAACACCGGTGACCGGCCCGTGCAGATCGGGTCCCACCTGCACCTGCCCGACGCGAACCCGGCACTGCGCTTCGACCGCACCGCCGCCCGCGGCTTCCGCCTCGACGTGCCCTCGGGGACGTCGGTGCGCTTCGAGCCGGGCGTGAGCCGCACCGTCGAGGCCGTCGCGCTGCGGGGGCACCGGCGAGTGCCCGGCCTGCGGGTCCGGACGGGGACGGGGGACCTCGGTGGTTGAGATCGACCGCACCGCCTACGCGGCGCTGTACGGGCCCACGACCGGCGACCAGCTGCGCCTCGGCGACACCGACCTGTGGATCGAGGTCGAGCACGACCTGACGGTGGGCGGTGAGGAGGCGGTCTTCGGAGGCGGCAAGTCGATCCGCGAGTCGATGGCCCAGGGCACCACGACGCGCGCCGGGGGCGCGCCGGACACGGTCATCACGAACGCGGTGGTCCTCGACCACACCGGCGTCTACCGCGCCGACGTGGGGATCCGCGACGGCCTCGTCTGCGGCATCGGGCGCGCCGGGAACCCCGACGTCGCCGACGGCGTCCACCCCGCCCTGCGCATCGGGGCGTCGACCGACGTCGTCTCCGGGGAGGGCCGGATCCTCACCGCGGGGGGCATCGACAGCCACGTGCACTTCCTGTCCCCGTCGCAGGTGCACGAGGCGCTGGCCAGCGGCGTCACGACCGTCGCGGGCGGCGGGACGGGTCCCTCGGAGGGCAGCAAGGCGACCACGGTGACGCCGGGCGCCTGGCACCTGGAACGGGCCCACCGGGCGCTGGACGCCCTGCCCGTGAACGTGCTGCTGCTGGGCAAGGGGAACACCGTCAGCGCGGAGGCCCTGGCCGAGCAGGCGCTCGCCGGCGCCGGCGGGTTCAAGGTGCACGAGGACTGGGGCGCCACACCCGCGGCGATCGACGCGGCCCTGCGCGCGGCGGACGAGTTCGGCCTGCAGGTGGCGCTGCACTCCGACAGCCTCAACGAGGCGGGCTACGTCGACTCCACGATCGCCGCGATCGCGGGCCGGTCCGTCCACGCCTTCCACACCGAGGGGGCCGGCGGGGGGCACGCCCCCGACATCATCACCGTCGCCGGGCTGCCCAACGTCATCCCCGGGTCGACGAACCCGACGCTGCCGCACACCGTCAACACCGTGCCGGAGCACCTGGACATGCTCCTGGTCTGCCACCACCTCAACCCGCGGGTGCCCGAGGACCTCGCGTTCGCGGAGTCGCGCATCCGCGCCACCACGATCGCCGCCGAGGACGTGCTGCACGACCTGGGCGCGCTGTCCATCACCAGCTCGGACGCGCAGGCGATGGGGCGCATCGGCGAGGTGGTCACGAGGACCTGGCAGGTCGCGCACGTGATGAAGGCGCGGCGCGGCCCGCTGGGCGAGACCCACCCCGCGGACAACGAGCGCGCGCGGCGCTACGTCGCCAAGTACACGATCAACCCGGCCGTCGCGCACGGCGTCGACCACCTCGTCGGCTCGGTGGAGGTCGGCAAGATGGCCGACCTGGTGCTCTGGGACCCCGCCTTCTTCGGCGTGCGGCCCTCGGTGGTCCTCAAGGGGGGCGCGATCGTCGTCGGCGCGCTCGGCGACCCGAACGCCTCGATCCCCACACCGCAGCCGGTGCTGCTGCGCCCCGCGCTCGCCCACGCCGACGGCGCCGCCCTGTCGGTCAGCTTCGTCGCACCGGCCGCGCTGGCGGACGGGCTCGCGGGCCGGCTCGGCCTGCGGCGGCGACTGGAGGCGGTGCGGGACACCCGGGCGGTGGGCAAGGCCCAGATGCGGCACAACGACGCGCTGCCGCGCATCCAGGTCGACCCGGAGACGTTCGCCATCGCGGTGGACGGCGAGCAGGTCGAGCCGGCACCCGCCGCGGAACTGCCCCTGGCCCAGTTCTACTCGATGTTCTGAGCCGCCGGTGACCTCCCCCGACCTCCTCCTCGCCCTGCTGGCCGACGCCCGGCTGCCCGTCGGCGGGCACACCCAGTCCGCCGGCCTGGAACCGGCCCTGGCGCACGGCGCCCTCACCCCCGCCGGCATCCCCGCCTACCTGCGGGCGCGGCTCGCCACCGTCGTCGCCGTCGAGGCCGGGACGGCCGTCGTCGCCCGCGCGCGCTGCCTCGTCGGCGACGACCTGGCGCCCGTCGAGGACGCCTGGGCGGCGCGGACGCCCAGCGCCCCGCTGCGCCAGGCGTCGCGCCGGCTCGGTCGCGGCTACCTGCGCCTGGCGCAGCGCCTGTGGCCGGGCACCGCGGCGCTGCCGGCCCTGGGCAGGACGCCCCCACGCCCCCTGGTCCTGGGCGTCGTGGCGGCCACCGCCGGGCTCGACGCCGCCCGACTGGTGCGCCTGTGCGCCCACGAGGACGTCGCCACGGTCGGCGCGGCCGCCCTGAAGCTGGTCCCCCTGGACCCGGCCGACACCGTCGCCTGGACCCTGGCGGTCCACCCCGAGGTCGAGGACCTCGTGACCCGCGTCGCCCACCTGACCCGCCCCGACGACGTGCCCGCCGGGTCGGCACCGCTCGTCGAGCACCACTCCGTCCTGCACGACCGCACCCAGCAGAGGTTGTTCCATGCCTGAGCACGACCACCCGCACGACCACTCCCACGAGCACGCGCGGCGCACGCGCTCGTTCCGCCTCGGCGTCGCCGGGCCGGTCGGGACCGGGAAGAGCTCGCTCATCGCGCTGCTGTGCCGCGAACTGGCCCCGTCGATGCGCCTCGGAGTCGTGACGAACGACATCTACACCGACGAGGACGCCCGCTTCCTGCGCGCCGCAGGTGTCCTGGACCCCGAACGCATCCGGGCCGTGGAGACCGGCGCCTGCCCTCACACCGCCATCCGCGACGACGTGACGGCGAACCTGCTCGCCGTGGAGGACCTCGAGGAGGACTTCGCGCCGCTGGACCTCGTCCTGGTCGAGTCCGGTGGCGACAACCTGACCGCCACGTTCTCCCCAGCCCTCGTCGACGCCCAGGTGTTCGTCCTCGACGTCGCCGGCGGCGGCGACGTGGCCCGCAAGGGCGGCCCGGGCATCGCCCGCGCCGACCTGCTGGTGGTGAACAAGACCGACCTCGCCCCGCACGTCGGCGTCGACGTGGAGCGGATGGTCGCCGACGCCCGCGCCGCCCGTGGAGACCGCCCCGTCGTGGCGCTCTCCCGCCACGACCCGGCCTCGGTGCGACGGCTCACCGGCTGGCTGGCGGACGTCCTGGAGGCCGCCCGCAGCGGCCGCCACGAGCCGGTCGACCCCGGGCCGATGGCCCCGCACTCGCACGCCGACGGGACCGTGCACACCCACGCGTGACCCGGGTCGGAGTGCACCGGCGGGGAGCGGGAACCGCCGTCGACCTGCGCGCCGGGGCTCTGGCACCGCGGGTCCTGTCGACCACCGGCGCCGGTGCCCGCGTCGCCCTCGTCGGGGCGCGGGCCCTGCTGCTGGCCGGTGACGACGTGGAGCTGGACGTGCAGGTCGGCGCCGGCTGCGTCCTCGACCTCGTGGAGGTGGCCGGGACCGTCGCCTACGACGGCCGGGGCGGCAGCGCCTCGTGGTCGGTGCGCGTGCTGCTGGAGGAGGGCGCGCGTCTGCTGTGGCACGGCGAGCCGTTCGTCGTCGCCGCGGGGGCCGACGTCCGGCGGAGCCTGGACGTGCGGATGGCCGCCGGCTCGCTGGCGCTGCTGCGGGAGACCCTCGTGCTGGGCCGCACCGGCGAGGTGGGCGGGCGCCTGCGCAGCACCGCCCGGGTCCACCTCGCCGGCCGGCCGCTGCTGGTGGAGGACCTCGACCTGCGCGACGTCGGGACGCGCGGTTCCGGCGCCGTGCTCGGCACCGCGCGCTGCGTGGACACCGTCAGCGTCTGGGGCGCCCGGCTCGACGGACCCGACGCCCTGCAGCTCGACGGCCCGGGGAGCCTGGTGCGACGGCTGACGGCGCACGCCCACGACTCGGACGTGGCCACGACCTGGCGCACGTGGCGGCGGGCCGCGACGCTCCCGGGTCAGCCGGGCTGCTCCTCGCCCGTGTAGAAGGCGCGGGTGCGCCCGGCCGCGGCGCGCGCCTCGTCGGCCGGCACCCCGGCCGCCGCGGCCGCGTCGCCCCAGGCGGCGCTGGCCGCGGCGAGGAACGCCCGGCCCTCGGGCCGGGTCTCGAACCCGTCCGCCTCGGCGGGGCGCTCGCCGCCGCTGCGCAGGTGCAGCGCCAGGCCCAGCAGGGCCAGGTCCCAGCCCACGCCCGTCGCCCCCGGGCCGTACTGCGCCCAGAAGGGGTCGGGGACGTCGGCCTCGTGGTGCAGGGTGAGGCGCGCGCCGTCGCCCTCGGCGCGCAGCTCGACCCGCACGACGCTGGTCTGCCCGCCGAACTCCCACGTCAGCGCGTACCCGTGCGGCGGGTCGCACGAGGTCACCTCGCCGCCCGCGTTGCCCTCGACCTGGTAGCGGCCGCCGAGGCGCAGCTCACCGCTGACGGGCGCGAACCAGCGCGCGATGCGCTCGGCGTCGGTGCACGCCTCCCACAGGTCCTCCAGCGTCGTGGGGTAGGTGCGGCTGATCGTGGCGGTGCAGGCGACGGCGCCGTCGCCCGGGACGGCCGAGACCCGTCGCGTCACCGCGTCCGCCTCGCCGGCCAGTCCTCCTGCGCCGCCGCCCGCGCCGTCCTGCTCCGTCGTCCCGTCGGTGCTCATCCCGCGTCCTCCTCGTGCTCGTCGTGGTGGTGCTCGTCGTGGTGGTGCTCCCCGGCCCCGCGGCGCTCGCGGCGCCCGCGGGCGATCTCGGTGCCCAGCGCGTCCAGCCGCGGTCCCCACACGTGCCGGAACCCGGCGAGCCAGTCGCCCGCCTCGCGCAGCCGCTCGGGGCGCACGGCGTACAGGCGGCGGCGGCCCTCGGTCCGGACCGTCGTGAAGCCGTTCTCGCGCAGCACCTTCAGGTGCTGGGAGACGGCGGGCTGGCTGATCCCGCGCTCGGCGCGCACGACGTCGGCGACCTCCCCGGCCGAGCGCTCCCCGTCGGCCAGCAGTTCGAGGACGCGCCGGCGCACCGGGTCGCCGAGGACGTCGAGCGCGTGCACGTCCCGAGGGTCCCCCCGCCACATCCATAAGTCAAGACTGATGGGTGAGGCGTGGCACAGTGGCGTCGACAGCCACCACCCGAGGAGGACTCCGCGTGGACGACGAGGTCTTCACCGACCTGCTGGTCGAGGCGCGCGCCGGCGCCGCCGAGCGCGAGCGGCGGCGGGAGCTGCCCCGCGACCTCGTCTCCCGGCTGACCGCGGCCGGACTGCCATCGGCCCGCGTGCCCGCCGAGCACGGCGGCGAGGGCGCGGACCTGGTGACGGTCTTCGACCGCCTCGTCCGGCTCGCACGCGCGGACTCCAACGTGGCGCACGTCTTCCGCGGGCACCTGGCGTTCGTGGAGAAGCAGCTGTTCGAGACGGACGAGGACGTGCGCGCGCGCTGGTTCGCCCGCTTCCGCGACGGCCGCCTCGTCGGCAACGCCGTCTCGGAGTCCGGCGGCACCTCCGACGTGTCCACCGCCCTGCGCGAGGCCGACGGCCGGCTGCTGCTGACGGGCCGCAAGTTCTACACGACCGGCTGCCTGTACGCGGACTGGATCGACACCTCGGCGACCTGGGACGGCGCCGCCGTGCAGGTCTCGGTGCCCACGGGCGCGGCCGGCGTCGAGGTCGTCGACGACTGGAAGGGGTTCGGGCAGCGCCTCACGGGCAGCGGCACCACGACGTTCACCGACGTCGAGGTCGACCGCGCCGAGGTCCGGCCCGTGGACCCCGACGACGACCTCCAGACGTACCTGCTGGGGTTCTTCCAGCTCGTCCTGCTGGCCGTCAGCGCCGGGATCGCGCACGCCGCCCTCGACGACGCCGTGGAGTTCGTCCGCCCCCGCACCCGGGTGTTCGGGTACGCCGGGCAGGTGCGCCCGCGCGAGCACGACCTCGTGCAGGCCGTCGTGGGCGACCTGTCCAGCGCGGCGTCGGTGGCGCGCGCCGTCGTCCTGCACGCCGCCCGCACGCTCGACGCGGCCCAGCGCGCCCACCGCGGCGGGGCGGCCGGCTCCCCCGACGCGCTGCGCGAGGCGCAGCTGGAGGTCTACCGCGCTCAGCAGGTCGTCCTGCCGCTGGTGGTGCGCGCCACCAGCGACCTGTTCGAGGTGGGCGGCGCCTCGGCCACCGACGTCGACCTGGGGCTCGACCGCCACTGGCGCAACGCCCGCACCATCGCCACCCACAACCCCGCGGTGCACCGCAAGCGCGCCATCGGCGACTGGGAGCTGAACCGCACGCCGACGCGCCGCTACCTGCCCGCGGGCTGACGGGCCAGAGCGCTCAGCGCAGCTCGCGCGGGTCGCGCCCGGCCGGCTGGGAGGGGCGCGGCAGCTCCTCCAACGGCTCGATCGGGAGCGTGCGGGGGGCCTCCAGGTCCACGGTGAACTCCTCGCCGTGGTGGCTGGTGCGCACCGGCCCGCCGCTGACGACGGTGTAGGTGGCCTCCTCCTGCGTGACGCGCACCTCCAGGCACGCCCCCCGCTGCCGCGTGCGGAACCGCAGCCCCTGCAACCCCTCGGGCAGGCGCGGGGCGAACGTCAGCCGCCCGTCGGCGTCGCGCATCCCCCCGTAGCCGAGCACCAGCGCCGACCACGCACCGGCCAGGGAGGCGATGTGCAGCCCGTCCTCCGTGGACTCGCGCAGGTCGTGCAGGTCCACGAACGCCGCCTCGTGGACGTAGTCGGCGGCCAGCCCCAGGTGCCCGGTCTCGGCCGCCACGACGGCCTGCACGGACGCCGACAGCGAGGAGTCGCGCACCGTCAGGGCCTCGTAGCGCTCGAACGCCGCGCGCTTCTCCGCCGGCGTCATGCAGTCCGGGCGCATCTGGATCGCCAGCACCAGGTCCGCCTGCTTGGACACCTGGCGCCGGTAGAGGCTGAAGTAGGGGTAGTGGTCGGCCAGCGGGTACGCCTCCGGGGGTGTGCCCTCGAAGTCCCACCGCTTGCGCTCGCTGGACCCCTCGTCCTGCGCGTGCACGCCCGTGGCCGGGTCGCGCGGCACGTGCACGGCGTCCGCCAGTCGCTCCCAGTCGGCCAGCTCGTCGTCGTCCACGCCCAGGTCCGCCGCGCGCTCGGGGAAGCGCCGCGCCAGCACCACGGCCGAGCGCAGGTTCGCCTGCGCCATGAGGTTGGTGTAGGCGTTGTCGTCCACCAGGGCGCTGTACTCGTCCGGGCCGGTCACCCCGTCGACGTGGAAGCGCCCCGCCTCGTCCTCGCGGCCCAGCACCACCCAGGTGCGGGCCGTCTCGACCACCAGGTCCACCACGACGTCGCGCGCCAGGTCGTCGTCGCCGGTGGCGCCCACGTACCGCACGGCGGCGTCGGCGATGTCGGCGTTCAGGTGCACCGCCGCGGTGCCCGCGGGCCAGTACCCCGAGCTCTCCCGGCCGGTGATGGTGCGCCACGGGAACGTCGCGCCGGCCAGGCCCAGCTCGCGGGCCCGCTCGCGCGCGGCGGGCAGCATGGCGTGCCGCCAGCGCAGGGCGTCGGCGGCGGCCTGCGGCCACACGTGGTTGAGCATCGGCATGACGAACACCTCGGTGTCCCAGAAGGTGTGCCCGTCGTAGCCGGTGCCCGTCAGCCCCTTGGCCGGGATGCCGCGGTCGGTCCCCTGGGCGGCGGCCTGCAGGACGTGGAAGAGGGCGAAGCGCACCGCCTGCTGCAGGCCGGCGTCGCCGTCGACCTCGACGTCGGCGTGCTCCCAGAACTCGTCCAGCACGGCGCGCTGCTGCCGCAGCAGCCCCTCGCAGCCCGTGCGCAGGCCGTCGGCGACGACGTGCCGCAGGTCCTCCACCAGGTCATCGGTGTCCGCCTTCGGCTTCCAGCCCAGCGCCACGACCTTGACCACCCGCAGCTCCGCGCCCGGTGCCAGCCGGACCGTGGCGGCCGTCACGACGCGGTCGGAGGTGGCGTGCGTGCGCACCTCCGTGTCCGCCGGCCCGGTGACCTCGTGCTCGACGACGACGGCCACCGCCAGGCCGCTGCCGTCGGTGCGCTGGCGCAGCACCCCGCCGCGCTGCCCGGCCGAGGTCCGGGCGTCGTGCAGCTCGGCGCTGGCGACGACCGCCGAGCGCACCTCGACGTCGAGGGGCTCCTCCAGCGCCCGCACCCGGTGGTCGACGACCACCAGGCCGGGCACCTCCAGCGGCACCATCCGCTCCGAGCGCAGCGCGAGCGAGGCCCCCGACGGGGACGTCCAGCGCGCCTCGCGGCGCAGCGTGCCGGCGCGCAGGTCCAGGGTCCGCTCGTGCTCGTGCAGCGTCCCGGTGCGCACGTCGAAGCGCTCGCCGCCGACGAACACCTCCACCAGCGTCGGGTCGGGCACGGCGACGAGCCGCTCCTGCACCGTCGGGTAGCCGTAGCTGTACTCCGGGTACGTCATCGGGTACAGCTCGTACGCGCCGCTGAGGTAGGTGCCCGGGCTGCCGCACGGCGAGCCCTCGTCGAGCGTCCCGCGCACCCCCGTGCGCCCGTCGGCGAGGGTGAACAACGACTCGGTGCGCTCCAGCGCCGAGACGTCCAGCTCCCCCTCGCGCACCGCCCACGCCTCGACCGGCCCGAGGTCCTTGCCCCTGCTGCTGCCTGCTCCGTCCACGAGCGGCATCCGAGCAGGTCCGGCGCGCTCCCGCACCCGGTCGCGCGGGAGAGCGGCGCCCGGCAGGCTCGGCGCGTGCGCGTGGCGGTGGTGGGTCAGGTGGGCCGGGACCTCGTCCTGGGGGTGGAGGAGCTCCCCGGGCCGGGTGGCTCGGCCCCCGCCCGGCACCGCTGGGAGGGGCTGGGCGGCAAGGGGGCCAACCAGGCCGTGGCCGCGGCCCAGCTCGGCGCGGACGTCGCGCTCGTCGGCGTCGTCGGCGACGACGCGGCGGGCCGGCAGGTCCTGGCCGCGGCCCGCGGCGACGGGATCGACGTCTCCGGCGTGGTGGTGCGCGCGGGCGCCGCGACGGCGCTGCTGCTCGACCTGGTCAGCGGCGACCCCCCGCACGCGCAGCGGCGCCTGGTGGAGTCCGTGGCCGACGGCGTGCTGCTCGGCGCCGGGGACGTCGTCGCGGCCACGGGCGCGATCGGCGCGGCGGACGCGGTCCTCGTGCAGCTGCAGCAGCCGGCGGCGGCGGTGGCCGCGGCGCTGGACGCGGCAGCGCCCGGCGCCCTCGTCGTGGCCGACGGCGCACCGGACGGCGAGGAGCTGCGAGAGCGGGTGCTGGCGCGCGCCGACGTGCTGCGCGCCGACGCGGCGGAGGCGGAGCTGCTGCTCGGCCGTCCGCTGGAGGGCGCGGGGCGGGTGCTGGAGGCCGCCCGGGAGCTGGCCGGTCGCGGGCCGCGGGTGGTCGTCCTCGACGCCGGGCCGGAGGGCAACGCCGTCGCCTGGCGCGAGGGGCCGGGGCGCGTGCACGACGAGGTGGTGCCGCTGGAGCGGGTGCCCGTGGTGGACCCGACGGGCGGCGGGGACACCCTCACCGCTGCCCTCGCCGTCGCGCTGGTGCGCGACGGCGGGGACGGCTGGAGCGGTGACCGCGTGCCGGGCGCGGTGCGCCGGGCCACGGCCGCTGCCGCCTCGACCGTGCAGCGCCCGGGCGGACGGCCGGACCTGTCCGCCCGGGCGCTGGAGGGGTGAGGCGCCGGGTCAGTCGCGGGTGAGCTTGCGGTACGTCACCCGGTGCGGGCGGGCCGCGTCCGGGCCCAGGCGCTCGACCTTGTTGGCCTCGTAGCCGGCGAAGTTCCCCTCGAACCAGTACCAGTTCGCCGGGTCCTCCTCCGTGCCCTCGTAGGCCAGGATGTGGGTGGCGACCCGGTCGAGGAACCACCGGTCGTGGCTGACGACCACGGCGCAGCCGGGGAACTCCAGCAGCGCGTTCTCCAGGCTGCCGAGCGTCTCCACGTCCAGGTCGTTGGTCGGCTCGTCCAGCAGCAGGACGTTGCCGCCCTCCTTCAGGGTCAGCGCCAGGTTCAGCCGGTTGCGCTCACCGCCGGACAGGACGTTCGCCGGCTTCTGCTGGTCCGGGCCCTTGAACCCGAACGCCGACACGTAGGCGCGCGAGGGCATCTCCTGGTTGCCGACCTGGATGAAGTCCAGGCCGTCGGAGACGACCTCCCACAGCGTCCTGGACCCGTCCAGGCCGCCGCGGGACTGGTCCACGTACGACAGCTTGACCGTCTCGCCGATCTTCAGCTCGCCGCCGTCCAGCGGCTCCAGGCCGACGATGGTCTTGAACAGCGTCGTCTTGCCGACGCCGTTGGGGCCGATGACCCCGACGATCCCGTTGCGGGGCAAGGAGAACGACAGGCCGTCGATGAGCGTGCGGTCGCCGAAGCCCTTCTTCAGCCCCTTGGCCTCGATGACGACGCTGCCCAGGCGCGGGCCGGCCGGGATCTGGATCTCCTCGAAGTCGAGCTTGCGCGTGCGCTCGGCCTCGGCGGCCATCTCCTCGTAGCGCTGCAGGCGCGCGCGGGACTTCGTCTGGCGGCCCTTGGCGTTCGAGCGGACCCACTCCAGCTCGTCCTTGAGGCGCTTGGCGAGCTTGGCGTCCTTCTTGCCCTGCACCTCCAGGCGGGCGCGCTTCTTCTCCAGGTAGGTGGAGTAGTTGCCCTCGTAGGGGTAGGCGCGGCCGCGGTCCAGCTCGAGGATCCACTGGGCGACGTTGTCGAGGAAGTACCGGTCGTGGGTGACGGCCAGGACGGCGCCGGGGTACTTCGCCAGGTGCTGCTCCAGCCACGTCACGCTCTCGGCGTCCAGGTGGTTGGTGGGCTCGTCCAGCAGCAGCAGGTCCGGCTGCTCCAGCAGCAGCTTGCACAGCGCCACGCGGCGCTTCTCCCCGCCGGACAGGTGGGTGACGTCGGCGTCGCCGGGCGGGCAGCGCAGCGCGTCCATCGCCTGCTCCAGCTGCGAGTCCATGTCCCACGCGTTGGCGTGGTCCAGGTCCTCCTGCAGCTGCCCCATCTCGGCCATGAGGGCGTCGAAGTCGGCGTCCGGGTCCTCGAAGGAGGCCGTGATCTCGTTGTAGCGGTCCATCTTGCGCTTGAGGTCGCCCAGACCCTCCTGGACGTTCTCCAGGACCGTCTTGGACTCGTCCAGCGGGGGCTCCTGCATGAGCATGCCGACGGAGTAGCCCGGCGACAGCCGCGCCTCCCCGTTGGACGGCTGGTCGAGCCCCGCCATGATCTTCAGGACGCTGGACTTGCCGGCACCGTTGGGGCCGACGACGCCGATCTTGGCGCCCGGGTAGAAGGAGATCGAGACGTCGTCGAGGATGACCTTGTCGCCGTGCGCCTTGCGCGCCTTCTGCATCTGGTAGATGAACTCGGCCATGCCCCCAGGCTAGTGGGTAGGCTGCGCGGGTCCGCCCCCGTAGCTCAACGGACAGAGCGGCCGGCTTCTACCCGGTTGGTTGGGAGTTCGAATCTCTCCGGGGGCACGCGCCCGCGCCGCGCCCGGCGACCCCTCAGCGACCCCTGTTGCGCCGGACGTCGGGCACGACGACCACGGGCCCCGGTGCGCGCTGCAGGACGTCGTGGCTCGTGGAGCCCAGCAGGACGGTCAGGAAGGCCCCGCGGCCGCGGGTGCCCACCACCAGCAGCCGGCTGCCGTCGGCGGCGGCCAGCAGGGCGTCGGAGGCCTCCCCCTCCACCAGGTCGGTGCGCAGCTCCAGGCCGGGCCGCTCGGCGCGCAGCCGCTCGGCCAGCTCGGCCAGCTCCTGGCGGTGCCCCTCGCGCTCGGCGTCCTGCGCCTCCACCCACACCTGCCCGCTCCAGGCGTCCAGCGGCACCAGCGCGGTGCGCCAGGCCCGCACCACCAGCAGCGGCTCGCCGAGGGCCTGCGCGTGGTCGGCGGCCACCGCCAGCGCGTCGTCGGCGCCCTGCGAGCCGTCGTGGCCCACGACGACCCCCCGCACCCCCTCGGCCTCCGCCTCCCGGACCACGGCGACCGGGCAGCAGGCGCGCGCGCTGACGGACAGGCTCGTCGAGCCCAGGTGCAGGCCCAGGTCGGGGCGGCGCCGGCCGGCGTGGCGGGCGCCGGTGACCACGAGGGCGGCGGTGCGCGAGGCCTCCAGCAGCGCAGCGCGCGGGTCGTCGTGGACGACGGAGCCGTCGACCTCGACACCGGGGTGGTCCCGGCGCGCGCGCTCCAGCACCTCCTCGACCACGGCCCGGGCGGTGGCCGCGCGGCGCTCGGCCTGCTCCCCGGCGTACCGGGCCTGGCCCAGGGCGCGGACCGGCACGGGCGGCGGGGCGGCGTGCAGCAGGTGGACGCGGGCGCCGCGGCGCTCGGCCTGCTGGCAGGCCCACCAGACGGCGGGGCGGCAGCCGCGCGCGTCCTCGACCCCGACGACCACCGTCGGTCGTCCTGCGTCCGTCCCGGCCACGGCCCCTCCCGGAGATCGCCCCGGGATCATCCTCACCGCGCGCGCGGGCGCCCCGCAACCCCCGGCGCGGGGGTCGCGGAGCGGGCGCTCACAGGTCCTTGCGCAGGTCCACGCCGAGGTCGAGGTCCGCCACCGCCACGGCGCGCCCCAGCGCCAGCGAGGCGTTGCCGGCGATGCCCACGGCGACCGAGCGCAGGCCGTCCAGGTGCCCGGCCGGCGTGCCCAGCGGGTCCTCGCCCGGCCCGACGAAGACGTCGCGCAGCAGCTTGACGTCGCCGCCGCCGTGCCCGCCGTCGCCCGACTCGATCGGCACCTCGCGGGCGCGCTCCCAGTGCCGCTGCAGGACCAGGCGCTCGGAGACCGGGCGCGGGTCGTCGGCCGCGCCGTCCTCGGGGGTGGCGCTGGGGTCCACGGCCAGGTCGGCCGAGACGGACCCGCGCTCGACGACGGTCAGCTCCGCGCGGCCCTCGGTGCCGTTGACGGCGACGGTGTACCCCTCCCAGGGCGCGTGCGCGTTGAGCGAGTAGCTCATCGACGGCCCGCCCTCGTAGTCGACGACGAGGGAGAGGTTGTCCTCGATGGTGATGCCCTCGCCGAAGACGTCCTGGTCGCGGCGGTAGCCGTCCTCGTCCTCGTTGGCCCAGTACAGGTCCCGCAGCAGCGGGTCGGTGCGCAGGTCCAGCAGGAAGGGGTCGGCGCCCGCGCCGTCGACGGTGCCGCGCTCGGGGCGCTCGCCCAGGCCGCGGGCGGCGGCGTTCTCCGCGCCGTAGAAGCGCAGGCCGCCGCTGGCGAACACCCGCCGGGGCACGTCGTCGATCCACCAGTTGACGAGGTCGAAGTGGTGGGAGGCCTTGTGCACCAGCAGGCCGCCGGAGTTCTCCTTGAGGCGGTGCCAGCGGCGGAAGTAGTCCGCGCCGTGCATGGTGTCCAGGACCCACTCGAAGTGCACGGAGGT
This sequence comes from Kineococcus haloalkalitolerans, assembly GCF_050871905.1. Lineage (NCBI taxonomy): Bacteria > Bacillati > Actinomycetota > Actinomycetes > Kineosporiales > Kineosporiaceae > Kineococcus > Kineococcus haloalkalitolerans. The sequence continues at coordinate 42,477 of NZ_JBJLSH010000009.1, read as the reverse complement.
GACCTTGCCGACCGCGCCGGAGCTGACGAGGCGCTTGAGGCCGGCGTTGCGCGGGGAGTAGCGGTAGTTGAACGTCACGACCACCGAGCGGCCGCTGCGCTCGACGGCCTCGGTGATGCGCCGGCAGCCCTCCACGTCGGTGGTCAGCGGCTTCTCCACGACGACGTCGGCGCCCGCCAGCAGCGCGCGGCAGACGTAGTCGGCGTGCGTGTGGTCGGGGGTGGTGACGACGACGCGGTCCAGCCGCTCCTGCTCGACCATCCGCTCGAGGTCGTCCGGCGACCACAGCGCCGGAGCCGGGTACCCGGCGGCCACGACCGCGTCGGCGTGGAAGCGCGCCCTGCCCGTGTTCGTGTCGGCGAGGGCCACCAGCTCGGCGACGTCGGCGTGCGCGCCGGTCACCGCCCCCACGTACATGCGGGCCCGCGACCCGCACCCCACGATCCCGTACCGGCGGCGTGCCATCTGCGCTCCTCGTCGAGGCGTCGGAAAACCTTTTCCGGACGTCACCGTAGTTCCGGCCGGCGACGTCCGTCAACGGACGGCACCCGGCCGGAGACGTCGACGTCGTGGCCTGCGCCGTCGGCCCAGTCCACGCGCACGCGCCGCCCCTCGACGGCCACGCGCGGCGCCGGACCGGGGTCGGCGGCCGACAGCGCCGCCAGCACGACGAGCGGCCCGTCACCGGTCGCGGTGCGCAGGCGCGGGACGACCGCCCACGCGCCGTACGCGGTGCCGGCCGGCGCGCGCACGACGTCGGCCGTCCAGCCGTCGCCGACGCCGCGCAGCTCGCTGACGAGCCCGGGGACCCGCACGACGGCACCGGCCCCCTCCCCCTCGGCGCGCACGTCGGTGGACAGCTCGTCCGGGTGGTCCACGGCCGGCGCCCAGCCCGTCAGGGCCAGCGGTGTGCCGACCGGGACGGCGTCGGCGGTGTGCACGCGCACCTCCCAGGCCCCGCGCACCAGGACGAGGCTGCGCACCCGCGCCTGCGGCAGGACCGTGCCCTCGAAGCGCGGGCGGTGGACGGAGGCCGCCCAGTCCGGGCCGGTGCCCAGCGGTTCGAACGCCCCGCGCGCCGAGGAGCGTCCGCGGACGGTCAGGCTCAGGGAGTTCTCCGCCTCGTTGCGCGCCGACGTCGGCCCCGTCCGCGTGGAGTACGCGAGCCGCGCGTAGTGCGGGTCGGGCGCGCCGTCGGCGGAGCCCCCGGGACGGTGGTGGTCGGCGCCGTGGTTGTGCACGCGCACGAGGCCGTCGGCGGTGGACTGCACGAGCCAGCCGGCGGGGGCGATCGGCGTGGTGGTGTCCGGCCCGGCCGCGGGCACGGGTTCCTCGACGGCCGTCCACAGCGGGTGGTCCTCGCCCGCCAGCAGGGCCAGGAACCCCTTGGACGCCCAGTACGGCGAGGCGGGGCCGGAGTACGGCTGCAGCGTCGCGGCGTGCGGGCCGTACCAGCCGCGGGACAGGAGGCCGCCGGTGGCCGCGCCGCGCTCGAGGAAGTGGCGCAGGCAGCCGCTGACGACCGCCCGGGACGTCCCGGGGCTCAGCGGGGTGTCGCCCGTCACGGCGCCGAGGGCGACGGGCGCGGCCGCGGCCCAGCGGTAGGTCAGGGACCGCCCCTGGTGCAGCGGGGCGCCGTCCGCGTCGAACGTGCGCGCGTACGTGCCGAGGAACTCCCGCAACCGCTCGCCGAGGACCTTGCGCAGGTCCTCCGGGCCGCGGTGGCGGGCGTGCAGCACGGGGTACAGGTGCATGGCCCAGCCGACGTAGTGGTCGAACATCCGCCCGTCGCCGTCGGTGTACCAGCCGTCGCCGACGTACCAGCCCTCCAGCAGGTCCAGGCCGCGCTGCACGGCCGCGGCCGTCTCGGCGTCCCCGCGGCCGGCGCCCTCGAGGAACGAGGCGACGGTGAGGGGGAACAGGTACCAGTTGTTCGGCGCGGGCTCGTGGCGCAGGCTGTCGCGCAGCCACGCCTCGGCGCGGTCCTGCTCGTCGGTGGACAGCGTGTCCCACAGCCAGTCGCGGGTCAGCTCCAGCCCGAGCGCCACCGACGCCGACTCGACCATCGGCTGGCCCTGCACGTGCACCGAGCGGATCAGCGGCCACGACTCCGCGTCGTCGGCGCCGGGGGTGCGGGTACCGGCGACCAGTCCCGAGCGGTAGCGCTCCAGGTGACCGAGGGGGTCGGCACCGCCCTGCCCGGCGACGAGGAACGCCGCGGTGAGGAACGTGCGGGCGTAGCCCTCCAGCCCGTCGCTGACCCAGCCCGCCCGCGCGGGTTCACCGGGCAGGTCCAGGCGGGCGAACCCCGGGGTGGCCCAGGGGCGCGCGGCCAGCAGGAGGTCGTCGGCGGCGGCGGCGACGTGCGCGCGGGTCCAGCCGGTGACCGGCGACAGGGCGCGGTCCTCCGGCAGCGCGCGCAGCCTCGCCAGCTCGGGCGGCAGCGCGGGGTTCGGGTCGGTGGGCACGGGCGCGGCTCCTCGGGGATCGGGACGGGGTCCGGGACGGGGTCCGGGACGGGGTTCGGGACGGGGTTCGGGACGGGGCTGGGGCGCGCTCACGCGCTGCGCTCCAGCGCGGTGCGGGTGACGGGGTGGGCGAAGGAGCGCCCGGCGGCGAAGCGCTCGACCTCGGCGGCCGCCGAGGCGGTCAGGCGCTGCAGCTCGTTGCCCGCCGAACCCGCCACGTGCGGGGTGAGCAGGACGTTGGGGCGCCCCCACAGCGGGTGCTGCGGCGGCAGCGGCTCGGGGTCGGTGACGTCGAGCACCGCGTGCAGGCGGCCGCTGAGCAGCTCGGCGGTCAGCGCGTCCGCGTCCACCACGGGACCGCGCGCGGTGTTCACCAGGGTCGCACCGTCGCGCAGCCGCGCCAGCAGCCCCGCGTCGACGAGGCCGGTCGTCTCCGGCAGCAGGGGCGTGTGCACGGTGAGGACGTCGCTGCGCTCGAACAGCTCCGCCAGCCCGACGGGTTCGGCGCCCAGCGCCCGCACGTCGGCGTCGGCGACGTACGGGTCGTGCAGGAGCACGCGCAGGTCGAACGGCCGCAGCAGCTCCACCACGCGACGTCCCACCAGGGAGGCCGACAGCACGCCCACGGTGGCGCCGTGGTTGCCGCCCGCGTCGCTGACCGCCGTCGCCGCCCGCGAGCGGACCCGGGCGTACTCGTGCGCGGACTCCAGCACGCGCTTGCCGGCCAGCAGGACCACGGCGAGCGTGTACTCGGCGACGGGGACGGCGTTGGCCGCGGCCGCCGAGGAGACCGCGATGCCGCGCTCCCACACCGCCGGGGACAGGTGGTGGCGCACCGTCCCGGCGGCGTGCACGACCGCCCGCAGCCGCGGGGCGGCCGCCACCACCTCGGCGCTGACGCGCGGGCTGCCCCAGCCGGTGACCAGCACGTCCGCGCCGGCCAGCGCCGCGCGCGCGCCGGGAGCGGTGAAGTCGGTGAGCACCTCCTCGTGGACCTGCGCGTGCGGGCGCAGCCGCTCGCGCAGGTCGGCCACGAGGACGTCGCGCGGCGGGTGCGGGTCCATCGCCAGCACCGCGCGCACGCCCGGGCTCACTTGACGCTCCCCGCGGTCAGGCCGGAGCGCCAGAAGCGCTGCAGCAGGACGAAGGCGACCACGAGCGGCAGCAGCGCCAGCAGGGAGCCGATCACCACCAGCGGGTAGTAGTCGGGGAAGATCGACGCCGAGGAGTTCCACGTGTACAGGCCCAGGCTCAGCGGGTACAGCGACTGGTCGGACAGCATCACCAGCGGCAGGAAGAAGTTGTTCCAGATCGACGTCAGCTGGAACAGGAAGATCGTCACGAAACCGGGCGCCAGCATGCGCAGGCCGACGGAGAAGAAGCTGCGCAGCTCCCCCGCGCCGTCCACGCGCGCCGCCTCCAGCACCTCGCCGGGCACGTACCCGGCGGAGAACACCCGCGCCAGGTACACCCCGAACGGGTTGAACAGGACCGGCACGAACACCGCCCACACCGTGTCCACGGCCCCCACCTGCGAGGCCATGAGGTACAGCGGCAGCGCGAGGACCGTGCCCGGCACCATGACCGAGACGAGCACCAGGGCGAACAGCTGCCGCTTGCCCGTGAACTCGAACTTGTCGAAGACGTAGCCGGCGGCGGTGCTCAGCAGCGCGCCCAGGGCGGCGCCGACGACCGCGTACAGGAGGCTGTTGCGGTACCAGGTCAGGTACAGCCCGCCCTCCTCGGCGAGCAGCGCGCGCACGTTGTCGGCGAACGCGAACGTCGAGAAGTCCAGCAGCCGGGAGGCGAACAGCGCCTCGGCGTCCTTGGTGGCGGCCAGCAGCAACCACGCCAGCGGCAGCAGGGCGTACAGGACGGCGACCGCGACGACGACGTTGGCCGTCGCCCGGCCGGTCAGGCCGGCCCGGCGCACCGGCCGGCCCGTCCGTCCCGCCCTGCCGCGCTGGACGCGGACCTCGCGCTCGGGAGCCGTCCCCGTCCGGGGGACCGTGGTGCTCACGCCTCCTCACCTCCTCGCCGCGTCCCGCGGGAGGCGCCGCGCGACACCAGGTACGACAGCGTGCAGCACACGAGCAGCAGCAGGACGGACGCCGCCGAGGCGAGGCCGTAGTTGTTGCGCGTGAACGCCGCGTCGAAGATGTACATGTTGGGCGTGAACCGGGTGCCGATGAGCGGGGTGACCTGGCCCATGAGCATCGGCTCGGTGAACAGCTGCAGGGCACCGATGACGGTGAACATCACGACGGTCACGACCGTGGCCCGCACCAGCGGCACCTTGACCCGCAGGGCGGTGCGCACCGCGCCCGCGCCGTCGATGGAGGCCGCCTCCAGCAGCTCGCGCGGCACGGCGCGCAGCGCGGCGAAGAAGATGACGGTGGTGTACCCCAGCCCGCTCCACAGCGCGATGTTGACCAGCGAGGGCACCAGCAGCTGCAGGCCGAGGAAGTCCACCTCCAGGTCCAGCCGCTGCAGCGCGCCCAGGACCGGGGACAGCCCCGGGGTGTACAGGTACAGCCAGATGACGGCGGCGATGATGCCGGGGACCGCGTGCGGGACGAACAGGACCGTCTGGCTCAGCTGGCGCGCCACGACGAGGCCGGAGTCCAGCAGCAGGGCCAGCACCAGCGCCCCCACGACCACGAGGGGGACGAACAGGGCGATGTACAGCAGCGTGATGCCGACACCGCGCACGAAGCTCGGGTCGGCGAGCACCGCCGCGTAGTTGCGCACGCCGGCGAAGGTCGTCTCGGCGGTGCCGAACCCCAGGCCGGAGTGGGTCGTGGAGAAGAAGCTGAGGTAGGCCGCGTAGACGACGGGGACGAGGAACACGGCGACGAGCAGGAGGGTGAAGGGGCCCAGGAGGACCCCCACCGCCAGGCGCTGAGAGCGCTTCGACGGGCGCACCCGCTCGGGCGCCTCCTGACCCGTCCGGCCCAGGACGCGGGTGTCGAGAGCGCTCACGCCCGCCTCACCGCCAGTCCGAGGCTGCGCATGTCGGGCAACGTCTCCTCCTCCGCGGCGGCGAGCGCCTGCTCGATGGTGGTGCCGTAGGGCAGGCGGGCGAACCCGTTGCCGATGGACGCGCCGGTGGCCTGCATGCGCGGGCCCCAGACCCAGCCGGTCTGCAGCAGCTGCGACTGCTCGGCGACGAATCCGTAGTAGTCCTGGCCGCCGTAGTAGCTCGTGTCGAGCTGGTCGGCGGCGGGCCCGAGCAGCGCGGGCGCGGCGGGGAACATGCTCGAGGTGCCGCTGGACAGGCGCGCGGTGATGGCCTCGGGCGAGGTGGAGACCCACTCCAGGAACTCCAGGGCCCGCTCCTTGCGCGGGCTGTCGGCGGTGACGACGTGCACCGAGCCGCCCTGCACGCCCAGCGACGGCTCCTCGCCGGACCACTGCGGCAGCGGGGCGGCCCGCCACTGCCCGGAGGTCCCCGGCACGGAGGTGATGAGGTTGGCCGCGCCCCAGGCGCCGACGATGAACGAGGCCGTGCGGCCCGCGGCCAGGGACGCCAGCCACTGCTGGCTGCTCTGCGGGTCGACCGCGACGAGGTCGTCGTCGACGAGGCCCTGCCAGTACCCGGCGACCCTGCGGGTGGGCTCGTCGAGGAAGTCCAGGACCCACTCGCCGCCGCCGGGGGCGGAGTCGTCGATGTCGAACCAGCGGGCGTCCAGCTGCTGGCAGTAGCCGGCGAAGTAGGGGTAGCCGTTGGGGTGGAAGGTGGCCAGGTCGACGCCCGTGCGCCCCTTGAGGTCGCGGGCCGCGGTGGCGAACTCCTCCCACGTCGTCGGCACGTCCACACCGCCCTCGGCGAGCAGGTCGGGCCGGTGCAGGAGCACCATCGGCTCCACGTCGAGCGGGACCGCGTAGGCGCGGCCGGCGAAGGTCGCCGTGTCCCACGCCTGCGGCAGGAGCTTCTCGCGGAAGGAGGGGCTGACGAGGTCGGTGATGTCGCTGGCGACGCCGTCCAGCGCGAAGCCGGGCAGCTCGGCGTACTCCATCGAGACCACGTCGGGGGCGTTGCCGGCGCGGAAGGCGTTGGACAGCTTGGCCGAGCCGCCCGACCCGCCGGAGGGCACGGCGTCGAAGACGACGGGCGCGTCGGGGCGGGCCGCGTTCCAGGCGTCGGCGACGCTCTGGGTGCCGCGCAGGGAGGACCAGAAGGTCAGCGGGCCGTCGGGGTCACCGGCGCTCGCGCGGCCGCAGGAGGTCGCGGCCCCGGCGAGGGCGGCGGCTCCGGCGCCGGCGAGCACCTGGCGCCGGGTGGGGGTTCTCACGGGAGGACTCCTCGTCGTCGAGTCGTCGGACCTGCCCGACGCTGCCCCCGCGCGGCGCGACGGTCAAGATCGTTCGATCACGCCTGATCGATCGTGCGGACGGAGCTGCGCCGCACCAGGTGCGGGCCGACCTCGACCCGGCGCACGGGCGCGTCGGGGTCCGCCGCCCGCCAGCGCAGCAGGTCCACGGCCGCGCGACCGACCTCCGCCTTGGGCGGCGCCACCGCGGTCAGCTGCACGTCGCCCAGGCCCGCGACGACGTCGTCGTAGGCGACGACGCTGACGTCCTCGGGCACGGCCAGACCGGCGAAGCGCAGCCGCGGCACCAGGGCCAGGGCGTCGACGTCGCTGTGCACGAGCATCGCGGTGGCGCGGTGGCGCCGGACGGCGTCCGCCCAGTCGGGGGCGCGCTGGCGGCGGTGGGCGTCGGCGCCGTCGGCGGACAGCAGGGGCTCGCCGAGCACGGGCAGCCCCAGCGAGCGCAGCGCGTCGCCCGCGCACGCCCGCACCGTGCGCGCGGTCGGCGAGTCGTCGCGCGCGGCCACCAGCACCCGCCGGTGCCCGGCCTCCTGCAGGTGCGCCAGCGCCTGGTGCACCCCGCTGGCGTGGTCGCCGCGCACGGCGTCCCGGCGCGCCAGAGCGGTGCCGCGCAACGGGAAGCGCTCGACGAGGACGACCGGCAGGCGGCCGGGGAAGCCGGCCGCGCTCTCGGCGGCGGCCTCCTCGGCGCTGCGCCAGCGCGGGGCGTGCAGGACGCCCAGCGCGCCCTCGTCGCGCGCCGCGCGCTCGACGGCGTCGCGCACCGACGGCGCGTCGGGCGCCACCTCCAGCACGAACCGCCCGCCGGCGCCCACGACGGCGTCGCGCGCGGCCAGCAGGACCTCCGACAGGTACGCGCTGAGCGCACCCGTCACGGCGGTCACGGTGCGCCCGGCCAGCGCGGGCCCGTCCGGTCCCTGCCGCTGCGCGGGCGGGCGCACCTCCCCGTGCCGGCGCTCCAGCAGCCCCCGGCGCGCCAGCAGCTCCACGTCCCGGCGCGCGGTGACGTCCGCGACGCCCAGCTCGGCGGCCAGGTCGCTGACCCGGGCCGCGCCGCGCACGGCCACGAGCTGCACGAGGCGCTCCCGGCGCCGCTCCGCGTCCACGCGGACAGCCTCGACCGACCGATCGCTCACGGCAAGGCGCGACGGCGGGCGTCCCGCCGCGCGGACCGCCACCGGGCGCCGCCGCATCGGTAGCGTGCCCGCAGCGGGGTGCGGCGCAGCGCCCGCACCGGGTGCGACGAGGGAGCCGAGGTGGGCGCGTGAGGTCCGGCAAGCGCAGCGAGGACGGTGCCGTGGCGGCCGTGGCGGCCGCGGCGACCCTGCAGGACGTCGCCCGGCACGCCGGCGTCTCCCTGGCGACGGCTTCGCGCGTCCTCAACGGCAGCGAGCGCCAGGTCGGCGAGGCGCTGCGCCAGCGCGTCGTCGCCTCGGCCGCGGCGCTGCAGTACTCCCCCAACGCCCAGGCGCAGGCCATGGTCCGCGGGCGCACCGACGTCGTCGGGCTCGTCGTCGGCGACATCGCCGACCCCTACTTCGCGAGCATCGCCGCCGGGGTGACCCGCGCCGCCGAGCGCGCCGGGTTGCTGGTGACGCTGGCCAGCACCGGCCGCGACCCGGGCCGCGAGCTGGCCCACGTGACGACCCTGCGCAGCCAGCGCGCGCGGGCGGTCCTGCTGGCCGGCAGCCGGATGGACGACGCGGAGAGCACCCGCGTGCTGGCCGAGGAGCTGCAGCGGTTCGAGGCACAGGGCGGGCGGGCGGCCGTCATCGGTCAGCCGCGCCTGCCCGTCGACGCCGTCGTGGTGGCCAACGAGCGCGGCGCGCAGGACCTGGCCGCCGCGCTCGTGGCCGCCGGGCACGAGCGGTTCGCGGTCGTCGCCGGCCCGGAGGGGCTGCTCACCTCCCGCGACCGCGTCGCCGGGTTCCGCCGGGGCCTGCGCGAGCACGGCCTCGACGTGGCCGCCGAGCACCTGCTGGAGGTGGAGTTCACCCGCGACGGCGGGTCCCTCGGGATGCGCGCGCTGCTGGAGCGCGGGTTCGACCACGGGTGCGTGTTCGCCGTCAACGACGTCATGGCGGTGGGCGCGATGGTGGCGCTGCGCGAGCGCGGGGTCCCGCTGCCCGGGCCGGTGGCCGTGGCCGGGTTCGACGACATCGTCACCGCCCGGGACGTGACACCGGCGCTGACGACGGTGCGCCTGCCGCTGCTGGCGATGGGCGAGGCGGCCGTGGAGCTGGCGCTGACCGAGCGGCCTCCCACCCCGCGCCGGCGGGGGTTCGAGGGCGAGGTCGTCCTGCGCGAGAGCACGAGCCGGGCGGGCACGGGCGGCGCGCTCGCGCCCGCCGCCCCCCTGGTCGCCGGCTGAGCGTTCGCGCACCGCCGCGCCCCAGGTGGTTGACCCTCGGGGGACCTGCCGCCTACTTTGTGGGAAAGCGCATTCCAGGCGCTCGCCCACGACACCGACGTCAGGAGCACCCCGTGACCACGACGGCGACACCGCCCCAGCTCGACGCCCGCCTGGACCGCCCGACGCGGACCCTCACCATCGCCATGAACGGCGTCACGGGGCGCATGGGCTACCGGCAGCACCTCGTGCGCTCGATCCTGGCGCTGCGCGACGCCGGCGGGATCGTGCTGGAGGACGGCACCCGCGTGGGCGTCGAGCCCGTCCTCATCGGCCGCAACCCGGTCAAGCTGGCCGACCTGGCCGCCCAGCACCGCGTCGAGCGCTGGACCACCGACGTCGACGAGGTCCTGGCCGACCCCGACGTCGACGTCTACTTCGACGCCCAGGTCACCTCCCGCCGCCCCGCCGCGCTGCGCGCCGCGATGGCCGCCGGCAAGCACGTCTACACCGAGAAGCCCACGGCCGAGACGCTCGACGAGGCCGTCGCGCTCGCCCGCGAGGCCGACCGCGCGGGCGTCACCGTCGGCGTCGTCCACGACAAGCTGTACCTGCCCGGCCTGGTGAAGCTGCGCCGCCTCGTCGACGAGGGGTTCTTCGGGCGGATCCTGTCCCTCAAGGGCGACTTCGGGTACTGGGTGTTCGAGGGCGAGAGCCAGCCCGGGCAGCGCCCGAGCTGGAACTACCGCGCCGAGGACGGCGGCGGCATCACCGTGGACATGTTCTGCCACTGGAACTACGTGCTGGAGGGCCTGCTCGGCCGCGTCGGCGCCGTGACCGCCAAGGTCGCCACCCACGTGCCCGTCCGCTGGGACGAGCAGGGCCGCGAGTACGCCGCCACCGCCGACGACGCCGCCTACGGGATCTTCGAGATGCCCGACGGTGTGATCGCCCAGATCAACTCCTCCTGGACCACCCGCGTCCACCGCGACGAGCTCGTCGAGTTCCAGATCGACGGCACCCACGGCTCGGCCGTGGCCGGCCTGCACCGCTGCGTCGCCCAGCAGCGCGCGCACACCCCCAAGGCCGTGTGGAACCCCGACCTGCCCAGCGCCGACCGCTACCGCGACCAGTGGCTGGAGGTCCCCGCGAACGCCGAGCTCGACAACGGGTTCAAGGCGCAGTGGGAGGAGTTCCTGCGCGACATCGCCGCCGGCCGCCCGCACCGCTACGACCTGCTGTCCGCCGCCCGCGGGGTGCAGCTGGCCGAGCTGGGGCTGCGCTCGTCCGCCGAGGGCCGCCGCCTCGACGTGCCGGAGATCTCGCTGTGACCGCCGCGCAGAGCGCCCCGGCCGCCTGGCCGCGCCCGAGCGCGCCGCTGCGCTCGCGCGTCGTGTACGCCGCCGCCCACGTCGTGCCCGTGGTCGGGTCCGACACCACCCCCGGCGGCCGCGTCGACATCGACTGGGACGCCACCCTCGGCTACCGCCGCGACATCTGGTCCTACGGCCTCGGCGTCGCCGACGCCATGGACACCGCCCAGCGCGGCATGGGCCTGGACTGGCCGGCGGCCAAGGAGCTCGTCGAGCGCTCCAGCGCCGACGCCCGCGCGGTGGGCGGCGCCATCGCCTGCGGCGCCGGCACCGACCAGCTGGACCTCGCGACGCTGCCCGAGGGCGAGCGCGGGCTGGAGGCGGTCCTCGCCGCCTACCGCGAGCAGCTGGAGGTCGTCACCGGCGCGGGCGCCACCGTCATCCTCATGGCCTCGCGGGCCCTGGCGAAGACGGCCCGCTCGGCCGACGACTACCTGCGCGTGTACGGCACGCTGCTGGACGAGTGCCCCTCCCCCGTCGTCCTGCACTGGCTCGGGCCGATGTTCGACCCCGCGCTGACCGGCTACTGGGGCTCGACGGACGTCCCCACCGCCACCGACACCGTGCTGCAGCTCATCGAGCGGAACACCGCGAAGGTCGACGGCATCAAGGTCTCGCTGCTCGACGCGGCCCACGAGAAGGACCTGCGCGCCCGGCTGCCCGAGGGCGTGCGCCTGTACACCGGCGACGACTACAACTACCCCGAGCTCGTCGTCGGCGACGGCACCGCCCACTCCGACGCCCTGCTCGGCATCTTCGCCGCGATCTACCCGGTGGCCTCCGCGGCCGTGCAGGCCCTCGACGCCGGCGACGACCGGCGCGCGCACGACCTGCTGGCGAGCACCCAGGAACTGGCCCGGCACGTCTTCGAGCCGCCGACGTTCCACTACAAGACCGGCATCGCGTTCCTGTCCTGGCTCAACGGCCGACAGCCCGGGTTCTCCCTCGTCGGCGGCCTGCACGCCGGGCGCTCCGTGCCGCACCTGGTGACGCTGCACCGGCTGGCCGCCGAGGCCGGGCTCCTGGTGGACCCGGACCTGGCCGAGCACCGCCTGAGCGCGTACCTGCTCACCCAGGGGGTGGGCGCGTGAGCCTGGAGCGGCTGTCGCTGAACTCCGCGACGACCAAGCGCTGGAGCCTGGCGGAGGTCGTCGAGGGCGCCGTGAAGGCAGGGCTGCCGGCCGTGGGGCTGTGGCGCGACATCGTCGCCGACGCGGGTCTGGAGAACGCCGCCCGCACCGTGCGCGAGGCGGGCCTGCGGGTCTCGACCCTGTGCCGCGGGGGTTTCCTCACCGCTTCCGACGACGCGGGGATCGCCGCGGCCCGCGAGGACAACCGCCGCGCGGTCGAGGAGGCCGCCGCGCTCGGCGCGCCGGCCCTCGTGGTGGTCGTCGGGGGCCTGCCCGCCGGCGACCGCGACCTGGCCGGCGCCCGCGAGCGGGTGGCCGAGCGGATCGCCGAGCTGGTGCCCGTCGCGCTCGAGCACGGCGTGCGCCTGGCGCTGGAACCGCTGCACCCCATGTACGTGGCCGACCGGGCGGTCCTGTCCACGCTCGGGCAGGCCCTGGACCTGGCCGCGCCGCACCCCGTCGAGGCGGTCGGTGTCGTCGTCGACACCTTCCACGTGTTCTGGGACCCGCAGGTGCACGAGCAGATCGCCCGCGCCGGCCGCGAGGGGCGCACCGCCTCCTACCAGGTGTGCGACTTCAACCTGCCGATCGCCGCGGACGCCCTGCTCTCGCGCGGGGTGATGGGCGACGGCGTCGTCGACTTCGCCTCCCTCACCCGCTCCGTCGCGGCCGCCGGGTGGACCGGTGACGTCGAGGTGGAGATCTTCAACCAGGAGGTCTGGGACGCCGACGGGCACGAGGTCCTGGCCGCGGTGTCCGAGCGCTACCAGCAGCTCGTCCTGCCGCACCTGGGCTGAGCACCCCGGGGGGGGGGGGGCGGGGGGGGGGGGGGGGGGGGGGGGGGGGGGGGGGGGGGGGGGGTGGGGGGGGGGGGGGGGGGCGGGGGCGGGCGGGGGTTGAGGCGGAGGGGGAGGGGGTGGGGTCTGGGGCGCGCGACGCGGGCGCGCACCGCCCAGGCCGCCGCGGCGACGACGGCCGCGCAGCCGAGCGCGACGGCCGGCGTCAACGCCTCGCCCAGCAGCAGCGCCGACCACAGCACCGTCAGGACCGGCTGCACCAGCTGCGTCTGGCTGACGCTCGTCACCGGGCCGATCGCCAGGCCCCGGTACCAGGCGAAGAACCCCAGCAGGCTGCTCACCAGCCCCAGGTAGGCGAACGCCAGCCACGCGCCCGCGCCCGCCGTGGAGCCCCCGCCCGCCGCCCACGCGGCCGCGGCGACGGGCGCGGTGACCGGCAGGCCCAGCAGGAGCGCCCAGCAGATCGTCTGCCACGCGCCGAGCTCGCGGGCCGTGCGCGCGCCCTCGGCGTAGCCGGCGGCCGCGGCGACGACCGCCCCGACCAGCAGCAGGTCCGCGGCCGAGGGCGGACCGGCCGGGCCCAGCAGCAGCGTCGTGGCCGCCACGGCCAGCGCCCCGGCGCCCGCGGCGACCCAGAACACCGGCGCCGGCCGCTCGCGCCCGCGCAGCACCGCCGCGACGGCGGTCGCGGCCGGCAGCACCGCGATGACCAGGGCCGCGTGCACGGCGCTGACCCGCTGCAGCGCCAAGCTCGTCAGGACGGGGAAGCCGACGACGACACCGCCGGCGACGACGGTCAGGCCCGGCAGGTGCCGGCGGGCGGGCCGGGGAGCGCGCAGCGCGGCCAGCAGCGCGGCCGCGACCAGGGCGGCCAGCACGGCCCGCCCGGCGCCCACGACCAGCGGCGGCAGCCCGGCCACCGCGACCCGCGTCAGCGGGACGGTGAGGGAGAAGGCCAGGACCCCGGTGCCGCCCCACAGCCAGCCGCTGCGGGTCGCGCGTAGCGGTGGGGCCGCGGTGCCGGTAGCGCTATCTACTGTCGTCACGGACGACGGTAGCAGTCAGGGCGCTCGTCCGGGAGGCGGCGGACGGGGCACCCGTCCGCCCTCGCTACCGTGGACCGCGTGGAGAGCGGTGCCCTGCCCGTCGCCGCCCCGGACGCGCCGGGGGCGGCCACCGCCCTCGACCCCGCGGACTGGCGCGCCCGCGAGGCCGCCCACGCCGCGCGCGCCGACGCCCTCACCGCCGCCGTGCGCGAGCGCCGCACCCGCGGCGAGTCCCACCCCGTCGAGGACTTCCTGCACACCTACTACGCCTGGGCGCCCGGCAAGCTGCGCCGCTGGCACCCCGGCGCCGGCGTCGAGCTGCTCGGCGCGCACGAGCGCGCCGGGTGGGCGCACTACCGGGCCACCGCGCGCGGCGCCGCCGTCGACGCCGCCGCCCTCGCCGCCCAGCGGGGCAGGACCGTCCGCTGGGCGCGCGCCGTCCTGGACGGGACGCGGGGCCGGCCCGCGCAGCTCGGCTGCTTCGGCCTGCACGAGTGGGCGATGGTCCACCGCGCCTCCCCCGAGGAGGTCCGCCACGCCGGGCTGCCGCTGCGGCTGGGGCACGCCGGCACCGACGAGGTCGTCGAGACGCACCGCGTGCGGTGCAGCCACTACGACGCCTTCCGCTTCTTCACCCCCTCGGCCGTGCCCCGCAACGAGCTGCGCCCCACCCGCGAGGGCCAGCCGGCGCTGGAGCAGCCGGGCTGCCTGCACGCGTCGATGGACCTGTACAAGTGGGCGGCGAAGCTGTCCCCGGCCGTGCCGGGGGAGCTGCTGCTGGACTGCTACGAGCTGGCCCGCGACGTGCGGGTGCTCGACATGCGCGCCTCCCCGTACGACGTCAGCGGGCTGGGCCTGGAGCCGGTGCGGATCGAGGTGCCGGAGGGCAAGGCCGAGTACGTGCGCGCCCAGCGGGAGTTCGCCGACCGGGCCGCGCCGCTGCGCGCGGCCCTGGTCGGGGCGTGCGACGCCCTCCTCGCCGCGGCTGGACCGGGCGAGGAGGGCGGGGACGCGGGCTGAGCGCTCAGACGCCCGCGGTGGCGGCGGCGTCGTCGGCCTCGGTCGCCGAGGCCCACTCCGCCTTCTCCGTGCGCCAGCCGTCCTCGCTGCGCCCGCGTCGCCAGTAGCCCGAGGCGGACAGCAGCTCGCGCGGCACGCCCAGCTCGGTGCGCGCCCAGCGGCGCACCGCGCGCACGCTGTCGGCCTCCCCGTGCAGGAAGGCGTGCGGCGCACCGGCGGGCGGGCCCGCGTCGGCGACGGCCCCGCGCACCGCGGACAGCAGCAGCTCCGGGTCCGCCTCCGGGCGCCGGTACACCCACGTCAGGTGCAGGTCGCCCGGGCAGGACAGGTCCAGCTGCTCGCCGGGGTCGGCGACCTCGACGACCGCCACGGCCGTCGCGCCCGCTGGCACGCGCTCCAGGGACGCGGCGATCGCGGGCAGCGCGCTCTCGTCCCCGGCCAGCAGGTGCCACGGTGCGGCCGGGTCCGGCGTGTACGCGCCGCCGGGGCCGAGCAGGACGACCGTGTCGCCGGGGCGGGCGGCCGCGGCCCACGGCCCGGCCACGCCCTCGTCGCCGTGGACGACGAAGTCCACCGTCGCCTCCCCGCGCGCGGGGTCGACGGCGCGCAGCGTGTACGTGCGCTGCACGGGCCACTCGGTGCGCGGGCGCTCGGCGCGCACCCGCGCCACGTCGAACGGCTCGTCGTAGACCACGCCCGGGCGCGGGAAGCAGAGCTTCACGTAGGAGTCGGCGTGCTCGGCGCGCAGGTCGGCCAGGTCGTCGCCGCCCAGGACGAGGCGCACCAGGTGCGGGGTGAGGCGCTCGGTGCGCTGCACGACGGCCAGGCGCTGGCGCCGGGCCCCGGCGGGCGGGGCCGGGCGCCGGAACGGGTTCCTCACGCGCCCTCCGCCCGGCCGGCGCGCCAGTAGCCCATGAAGGCCACCGACTGCTTGGGCACCGCCAGGTCGCGCACCAGGTGCCGGCGCAGCTCCTTGACGACGCCGCACTCGCCGGCCAGCCACGCGTACAGGCACTCCGGGCCCGCCGCGGCCGGCTGCTCCGGCACCTCCCACAGGAGCTGCGCGTCGACGTCGACGTCGGTGAAGTCCGCGGCCGGGGCGCTGACCTCGTCCAGCAGCGGGCCGGCGACCTCGCGCACGGCCTCCAGCAGGAGCTGCCCGTGCGGGCGCGCGGCGGCGCCGGTGCCGCGCGGCAGCCAGCGCACGTCGGCGCCGGCGGGCACGTCGAGGGCGTCCTGCGCGTGCGGGACCTCCAGCAGCGCCGTGACCCGCAGGCCCGGGTCGAGCTGCTCCAGGATGGAGCACACGGCGGGCACGGCGGTCTCGTCGCCGGCCAGCAGGACGGTGCGGGCCTCGGCGGGCGGGGCGAACTCCACGCCCCACATGCGTCCCGTCCCGGGCACGCTCGGGCCGATCAGCCACACCTCGTCACCCGATCGGGCGCCCGCGGCCCACGAGGAGGCGGGGCCGGCGTGCCCGTCCTCCACGCCGTGCAGGACGAAGTCGACGTCCAGCTCGCGCAGCTGCGGCCGGAACGCGCGGACCGTGTAGGTGCGCATGGTGGGGCGCACGTCGTCGGGCAGGGCCCGCCACCAGCCGTACCAGTCGGCCTCCGGCACGGCCGGCAGGACCGAGGAGCCCTGCGGCAGCAGCAGCTTCAGGCGCTGGTCGAAGCCGCCGGGGCCGTAGCCGTCGAGCTCGGAGCTGGTGAAGGTGACGCGCACGAAGCTCGGGCACAGCCGGGCCGTGCGGGCCACCCGGGCCGGGAACACCCGGTAGGCGGGGTCGGCGACCGCCGCCCTCGTGGCCGTGGCCGTGCTCGCCGCCATCTGCGTCCCCTCCCGCGGTGCGTCCCGGCGGTCAGCCGGTGAGGACAGGCTAACCGCACTCCCGGGCCGCGGGGAACGTGAGCCGGGGCACAGGCGCCCGTCCGGCCCCTCAGTGCGGCAGCAGCCGGTGCGCCTCGGCCGGCGGGACGCCCTGCGCCACGAGCAGGTCCACGACCGCCGAGCGCAGCTGCGCCACCACCGTCGTCGCCGACAGGGACTCCGCGCCCAGGGTGCGCGGGCCCAGCTGCACCGCCAGCTCCTGCAGGCCAGCCCGCGACGGCGGCACGGTCTCGCCCTCGTAGGCCGGCTCGCCCAGCGAGCGCACCGCCGCGGCCAGCTGCTCCATCGCCCCGGCCAGCGACACGGGCAGCTGCTCGTCGTAGGTCAGCGCGGTCGTGATGCGCCGCAGCGCCACCCGCAGGTTGCGGGTGGCGCGGTCCACGCCGGTCTGCAGGGCGCGCTGCCGCTCGATCTCCACCCGGCTGCGCCGGCGCAGCGGGGACAGCCGGTGCACCTCCTGGCCCGCGGTCACCGACTGCGCCCACCCGTCGAGCTCCTTCTGGGTGTCGCGCGCCGCCTGCAGGACGCGCTCGGCCTCGGCCGCGTCGTGCGCGCGCACGGCGTGCGCGCCGTCCTCCAGCAGGTCCGCCAGCTGGCCCGCGTAGGCGCGGGCGCGCCCGCGCACCTCCCGGCGCGGGTCCTGCGGCAGCAGCGCCGCGATCGCCAGCGCGACGGCCGCGCCCGTCATGGCGTCCAGCCAGCGCCCGATCCCGCCGCCGTCCTGCGGCGGGAACGCGGCGATGAACGCCGCCTGCAGCGCCGCCTGGTTGACCAGCAGGATCCCCGAGTCCAGGAACCGCGCCACGAGCATGGCGGTGACGACGATGGTGCCGATCTGCCACGGCCCGCGCCCGATGACCTGCACGATCAGCTCGCCCAGCAGGACGCCGATCGAGACGCCCACGCCCAGCTCGCCCACCCGGCGCAGGCGCTGGTTGTTCTGCACGCCCAGGCACACCACGACCGCCACGCACGCGAAGACGGGGTACGCCTGGTCCCACAGCGCCTGCGCCAGCACCCACGCGACGCCCGCGCCCAGCCCGCACTGCAGCACCGACCACCACGAGCCCTGCCAGCGCTGCCAGCCGACCCGCGCGCGCCGGCGCAGCGCCACGGCGCGCGGCAGCCCGCGGGGCAGCCGGCCGGTCGTCGGAGCGGGCACCCGGTGATCGTCCCGCAGGTGCCCGCGGCCCGCGCCCGGGGAGCCGGGCGGTACCGGCCGAGGCCCTAGGCTCCTCGCCCGTGGACGTCCTCGTCATCGGCTCCGGTGCCCGTGAGCACGCCCTCGTGCGTGCCCTGTCCCTCGACCCCGGCGTCGACCGCGTGGTCGCCGCGCCCGGCAACGCCGGCACCGCGCTGGAGGCGCCCGCCGAGCCCGTCGACGCCACCGACCCGGCGGCCGTCGCGGCGCTGGCGCAGCGCCTGGGCGCCGGCCTCGTCGTCGTCGGCCCGGAGGCGCCGCTGGTCGCCGGGGTCGCCGACGCCGTGCGCGCCGCGGGGATCCCGTGCTTCGGGCCGTCGGCCGCCGCCGCCCGCCTGGAGGGGTCCAAGGCGTTCGCCAAGGAGGTCATGGCCGCGGCCGGGGTGCCCACCGCGATGGCCCACGTGTGCACGAGCGAGGACGAGGTCGCCGCCGCCCTCGACGCCTTCGGCGCCCCGCACGTCGTCAAGGACGACGGCCTGGCCGCCGGCAAGGGCGTCGTCGTCACCGGCGACCGCGAGGAGGCCCTCGCGCACGCCCGCCGCTGCCTGGAGCACGGCCCCGTCGTCGTGGAGGAGTTCCTCGACGGCCCCGAGGTGTCCGTCTTCTGCGTCACCGACGGCGAGGCGGTCGTGGCGCTGGAGCCCGCGCAGGACTCCAAGCGGGCGCTGGACGGCGACGAGGGGCCCAACACGGGCGGCATGGGCGCCTACTCACCGCTGCCGTGGGCCCCGGTGGACCTGACGGAGACCGTCCTGGAGCGCGTCGCGCGCCCCGTCGTCGCCGAGATGGCGCACCGCGGCACGCCCTTCGCGGGGGTCCTGTACTGCGGGCTGGCGCTGACCTCGCGCGGCGTGCGGGTCGTGGAGTTCAACGCCCGCTTCGGCGACCCGGAGACCCAGGTGGTCCTGGCGCGGCTGGCCACGCCGCTGGGCACGCTCCTGCACGCCGCCGCCACCGGCTCCCTGGACGAGCTGCCGGACCTGCGCTGGCGCGAGGACGCCGCCGTCACGGTCGTCGTCGCCGCCCCCGGCTACCCGGAGTCCCCCCGCGCGGGCGGGAGGATCGACGGGCTGGAGGAGGCCGCCGCCGTCGAGGACGCCGTCGTCCTGCACGCCGGCACCGCGCCGGCCGCCGACGGCACGGGCGTCGTCAGCTCCGGCGGGCGCGTGCTGTCGGTCGTCGGCACCGGCCCGGACCTGGCCGCGGCGCGCGCCGCCGCCTACGCGGCCGTGGACCGCGTGCGGCTGGAGGGCTCGCACCACCGCACCGACATCGCGCTGCGCGCCGCCGAGCAGTCCGGCGAGGCCGCGGCGGTCGCCCCGTGAGCGCACCGGACCTGCCCGCCGCGCCCGAGGTGCCGGGCTGGCGGCACGTCTACTCCGGCAAGGTCCGCGACCTGTACGCGCCGGCGGGCGCCGACGACGGGACCGTCCTCGTCGTGGCCAGCGACCGCATCTCCGCCTACGACCACGTGCTGAGCACGCCCGTGCCGGACAAGGGCCGGGTGCTGACGGCGATGTCGCTGTGGTGGTTCGAGCGGCTGGCCGACCTCGTGCCGCACCACGTGGTGTCCACCGAGGTGCCCGCCGTCGTCGCCGGGCGGGCGATGGTGTGCCGGCGGCTGGAGATGTTCCCCGTCGAGTGCGTCGTGCGCGGCTACCTCACCGGCTCCGGGCTGGCCGACTACCGGGCCACCGGGAGCGTGTGCGGGGTGGCGCTGCCCGAGGGCCTCGTCGACGGCTCGCGCCTCCCGGAGCCGGTGTTCACCCCGGCGACGAAGGCGGAGCTGGGCGAGCACGACGAGAACGTCGACTTCGCGCACGTCGTGGCGACCGTGGGCGCCGAGGCGGCCGAGCGGCTGCGCGAGCTGACCCTGGCCGTGTACGCGCGGGCGGAGGCCACCGCGCGCGAGCGCGGCATCGTGCTGGCCGACACCAAGCTGGAGTTCGGCCTCGACGGCGGGCGCACCGTGCTGGGCGACGAGGTCCTCACCCCCGACTCGTCCCGGTTCTGGCCGGCGGAGGAGTGGGCGCCGGGCCGCGCGCAGCCCAGCTTCGACAAGCAGTTCGTGCGGGACTGGCTGACCTCGCCGGCCTCCGGGTGGGACCGCGCCTCCGACCAGGCGCCCCCGCCGCTGCCGGACGAGGTCGTCGAACGCACCCGCGCCCGGTACGTGGAGGCCTACGAGCGCCTGACGGGGCGCACCTTCTCCTGACGGGCGCGCCGCGGGTACCCGTGCCAGGGTCGGGCGGGCCCGGCGACCGCCGGGGACCCGCCACCGACCGGAGGACCCCCGTGAGCAGCGAGACGCCCGACGTCGACCCGCGCGACAACGCCGAGGTGCGCGCGCAGCAGGAGTCCGGCAGCCGCGAGGTGAGCCGCGCCAGCGACGGCGGCGCCGTGCCCTCGCCCGCCCGCCCCGCCGACGCCGTGCCCGGGGTGCCCGACGAGAGCGACGAGCCCGGCGGCACCGCCTCCGGCGACGTCCTGGAGGGCGTGCTCGCCGACCCCGAGGACACCGCCGACGCCGTCGTGCCCGACGAGGGCCCGGAGCGCCCGGGCGGCCGCTGACGGGGGGCGGGCTGGCACGCTGCGGCGGTGCCCGCCCGCCGTGAACCACCGCCCGACGTCCCCGCCCCCGGTGGCCGGGGCCCGCACGTGCCCGCCGTCCTGGCCGGGCTCGCGCTGCTGCTGCTCCTGCAGCTGGCGGGCACGGCGCTGGTCGTCCTGCTGGACCTGCCGGTGCCCGGGGCCGTCGTCGGTCTCGTGGCCCTCGTCGTCCTCGGCGCCCGCTCCGGTGCGCTGCGCCGGCGCGCCGAACCGGGGGCCGCGCCGCTGCTGCAGCACCTGCAGCTGCTGTTCGTCCCGCCGGGCGTGGGCGCCCTGACCCAGCTGGACCGCCTCGCCGCGAACGCGCTGCCGCTGGCCCTGGCCGTCGGCGGCTCCTTCGCGCTCGGCCTCGTGGTGGCCGGGACCCTGCTGCAGGCGCTGCTGCGCCGCCGGGAACTGCGCGCGGCGCGCGGGGCGGCCTCGTGAGCGCGCTCGACGCCGTCGTCCACGCGCCCGGGTTCGGGCTGGCGCTCACCCTCGTCGCCTACCTGGGCGCCGGGGAGCTGCACCGGCGGCTGGGGCGGCCCGCGCTGCTCGCCCCCGTCCTGCTGGCCATGGTGGCCGTCGCGGTGTGCCTGCGGCTGCTGGGCATCTCCTACGAGGAGTACCTGGCCTCGGTGTCGGTGCTCACGCTGCTGCTGGGCCCGGCGACCGTCGCGCTGGCCCTGCCGCTGCTGCGCTCGGGCCGGGCGCTGGCCTCCTCGGCGCTGGAGGTGGGGCTCGTCCTCGTCGTCACCGGCCTCGTCAGCGTCGGCGTCACCGTCGGCGCGCTCGTGGCGTTCGGCGTGGACGACGAGCTGCTGCGCACCGCCCTGCCGCGCTCGGTGACCACACCCGTCGCGCTGACCATCACCGAGACGATCAGGGCCAGCGCCACGCTGGCGGTCGTCCTCACCCTCGTCTCCGGCGTGCTGGGGGCCGTGGCGGCGCCGGCGCTGCTGAGCCTGGTGCGGGTGCGCGACCCGCGGGCGCGCGGCTTCGCCACGGGCGTCACCTCGCACGGCATCGGCACCGCCCGGGCGCTGGCCGAGTCCGAGGTCGCGGGCGGCTGGTCCAGCGCCGCGATGGTGCTCAACGCGCTGGCGATGACGGTGGCGCTGCCGCTGGTGGCGCGCTCCTTCGGCGGCTGAGGGGCCGGGCGCGAACCGCTCAGCGCCGGCCCGCGGCGCGGGTGTGCTCGAAGATCAGGCTCGTCTCGGTGAGGCCGACGTCGGGGTCGCGGGAGAGGTGCTCGGCGACGAAGTCGCGCAGCTCCGCGGTGCTGGCGACGGCCACGTGCAGCAGGTAGTCGTTCGCGCCGGCCACGAAGTAGACGTCGAGGACCTCCGGCTGGCGGCTGATGCGGGCCACGAAGGGGCCCATGCTGCCGCGGGCGTGCGCGGCGAGCTTGACCGCGATCATCGCCTGCAGGTCGTGGCCGAGGGCCCGCGGGTCGACGTCGGCGTGGAAGCCGCGGACGACGCCGGACTCGCGCAGCGCCCGCACCCGCAGCAGGCACGTCGAGGCGGCGATGCCCACGCGCTGGGCCAGGGCGGCGTTGGTGATCCGCGCGTCCTCGGCCAGCACGTGCAGGATCGCCCGGTCCACCGGGTCCACGGCCCGCCGCAGGTTCTTCGCACCGGGCGTCCCCGCCGCCGGGCCGGTCGAAGGATCGTCGCCCACTCCCGCACCGTACCGAACGTCCTGCGGACTGCTTGCCCTCCAACACGAGCATCTTCACCCTGGAGGGACAGGTCGTACCCGCCCACCCCCGGAGGTCGTCGTGCGCGTCGGAGTCCCGCGCGAGGTCAAGAACCGCGAGCACCGCGTCGCCCTGACGCCCGCGGGCGTCCACGAGCTCGTCGGCCGCGGCCACGACGTGCTCGTCGAGGCCGGCGCCGGCACGGGCAGCTCCCTGCCCGACGCCGACTACGAGGCCGCCGGCGCCAAGGTCGTCGCCTCCGCCGACGACGTGTGGGCGGAGGCCGAGCTCGTCCTGAAGGTCAAGGAGCCCGTCGCCGAGGAGTTCCACCGCCTGCGCCGCGACCAGGTCCTGTTCACCTACCTGCACCTGGCGGCCTCCCGCGAGTGCACCGACGCGCTGCTGGCCGCCGGCACCACCGCGATCGCCTACGAGACCGTCCAGCTGCCCGACCGCTCCCTGCCGCTGCTGGCGCCCATGTCCGAGGTCGCCGGGCGGCTGGCCCCCCAGGTCGGCGCCTACCACCTCATGCGCGGCACCGGCGAGGGCGGCGGCGGCCGCGGCGTCCTCATGGGCGGGGTCCCGGGCGTGCGCGGCGCCGACGTCGTCGTCGTCGGCGCCGGCGTCTCCGGGCAGAACGCCGCGCAGATCGCCCTGGGCATGGGCGCCGAGGTCACCGTGCTGGACCTGTCGATCCCCAAGCTGCGCGAGGTCGACGCCCGCTTCGGCGGGCGGGTGCGCACGATCACCTCCAACGCCTTCGAGCTGCAGCGCGCGGTGCTGAGCGCCGACCTCGTCGTCGGCGCCGTCCTCGTGCCCGGCGCCCGCGCCCCGAAGCTCGTCACCGACGAGCTGGTGGCGCGGATGCGGCCCGGCTCGGTGCTCGTGGACATCGCCATCGACCAGGGCGGCTGCTTCGAGGGCTCGCGGCCCACCACGCACGACGACCCGACGTTCCGCGTGCACGGGTCGGTGTTCTACTGCGTGGCCAACATGCCCGGCGCCGTCCCGCACACCTCCACCTACGCGCTCACGGGCGCCACGCTGCCCTACGTCGCGGCGCTCGCCGACCGCGGCTGGCGCGCCGCGCTGGGCGCCGACGCGGCGCTGGCGCACGGGCTGTCCACCCACGAGGGCCGTCTGACCTCCCCGGAGGTCGGTGCGGCGCACGGGATCGAGGCGGTCAGCCCCGCGGACGTCCTCGGCTGAGGCGCCCGGCCCAGGGTTCGCGCACCTCGGCGCTCAGGGCTCGCGCATCTCCGCGACGAGCGCGTCGACCACGGCGTGCAGCGGTTCCGGGTGGCCGTCGGCCACGGCCGCGTCGTGCACGGCGCGCTGGCGCTGGTAGCTGGCCCCGCGCCGCGGGACGTCGGCGACCAGCGCCAGGTCGTCGCGGCAGCCGAGCCGGTCCGCGACGGGTTCCAGCCGGTCCAGCCAGTCGGCCAGGTCCTCGGTGACCAGCCGCTCGTGCCCGGCGGCGTCGGTGATGACGATGGCGTCCAGGCCGTAGCGCGAGGCCCGCCACTTGTTCTCCTGCACGTGCCACGGCGGCATCGTCGGCAGCTCCTCGCCCGCCTCCAGCCGCTCGTCCAGGTGCACGACGAGGCAGTGCACGAGCGCGGTCACCGCGCGCAGCTCCCGCAGCGTCGGGGTGCCGTCGGCCACGCGCACCTCCAGCGTCCCCCACTGCGGGGAGGGGCGGATGTCCCAGCGCACGTCGGACAGGGCGTCGATGACCCCGGTGACGAGCATGTCGTCGACGTAGCTCTCGAACTCCGCCCACCGGTCGAACTGGAACGGCAGCCCGGCCGTCGGCAGCTGCTGGAACATCTGCGCCCGGTTGCTGGCGAAACCCGTGTCGATGCCCGTCCAGTACGGCGAGCTGGCCGACAGCGCCTGCAGGTGGGGGTAGAAGTTGAGCATCGAGTTCAGCAGCGGCAGCACCTTGTGCACCGAGCTGACCCCCACGTGCACGTGCACGCCCCAGATGAGCATCTGCCGGCCCCACCACTGGGTGCGCTCCAGCAGCTCGGCGTAGCGGGGGTTGTCGGTGACGACCTGCTCGTCCCAGCGCGCGAACGGGTGGGTGCCCGAGCAGGCGAGCTCCAGGCCCATCGGGCCGGCCACCCGGCGCACCGCGTCCAGCGACGCGCGCAGGTCGTCGGCCACCTCCGCCACGGTGCCGTGGACGCCGCTGACCACCTCGAGGGTGTTGCGCAGCAGCTCCTTCTGGACGCGCGGGCCGGCCTCGGAGGGTGCCAGGTCGACGGCCTCGATGACCTCCGCCGCCGCGCAGGCCAGGTCGCGCGTGCGCCGGTCGACCAGCACCATCTCCCACTCGACGCCCAGCGTGGGGCGGGGGGAGGCCTTGAACTCGACGCCCACCCGTCGATGCAACCACACGCCCGCACCCGTGGCGCGGCGGGCGCACGGGCCCTAGCGTCGCCGCCGTGACCGAGACAGGAGTCCGCGCGCAGGAGGTCGACGTCGTCGTCGTGGGGGCAGGGGCGGTGGGCGAGAACGTCGCCGACCGCGCCTCGCGCACCGGGCTGGACGTCGTCGTCGTCGAGGACGAGCTGGTGGGCGGGGAGTGCTCCTACTGGGCGTGCATGCCCAGCAAGGCGCTGCTGCGGCCGGGGCAGGTGCTGGCCGCCGCCCGCCGCCTGCCGGGGGCCGCCGAAGCGGTGACGGGGGAGCTGGACAGCGCCCGGGTGCTGGAGCGGCGGACCGTCTTCACCCACGACTGGGACGACTCCTCGCAGGCGGAGTGGCTGGACTCCGCGGGGCTGGGCCTGCTGCGCGGGCGCGCGCGGCTGACCGGTCCGCGGCGCCTCGTCGTCACCGGCCCCGACGGGGAGGTGGAGCTGACCGCCCGGCACGCCGTCGTGCTGGCCACCGGCTCGGTGCCCGTGCTGCCCGACGTGCCGGGGCTGGCGCTGGCCCGGCCGTGGACGAGCCGGGAGGCCACCAGCTCCGACACCGTGCCCGGCCGGCTGGTCGTGCTCGGCGGCGGGGTGGTCGGCGTGGAGATGGCGCAGGCGTGGGCGCGGCTGGGCTCGACGGTGACGCTGCTGGCCCGCTCGGGCCTGCTCAGCGGGCAGGAGGAGGTCGCCGGGCGCCTGGTCGCCGACGCGCTGCGCGCCGACGGCGTGGACGTGCGCTTCGGCGCCGAGCTCGCGGAGGTGTCGCGGCCCACCGGCGAGGGCGAGGTGACGGTGACGCTCGGGGACGGCTCGACGATCGTGGCCGACGAGCTCCTCGTCGCCACCGGCCGGCGCCCCGCCACGGAGGGCGTGGGCCTGGAGACGGTCGGCCTGGAGGACGGCGGCTCGCTGGAGGTGGACGACACCGGCCTGGTCGCCGGCGTCGAGGGCGGCTGGCTGTACGCGGCGGGCGACGTGTCGGGCCGGGTGAAGCTGACCCACCAGGGCAAGTACGACGCCCGCGCCTGCGGTGACGCGATCGCCGCGCGCGCCGCCGGTGAGCTGGGCGAGCGGGCCGAGCCGTGGTCGCGGTACGCGGCCACGGCCACCGGGCGGGCCGTGCCGCAGGTCGTCTTCACCGACCCGGAGGTGGCCCAGGTGGGCCTGACGGCCGAGCGGGCCGAGCGGGAGGGCCTGCGCACGCGCGTCGTGGACGTCGACCTGGCCTCGGTGGCGGGCGCGTCGCTGCTGGCCGACGGGTACACCGGCGCGGCCCGGATGGTCGTCGACGAGGACCGCCGCGTCGTCGTGGGCGTCACGTTCGTCGGGCAGGACGTCGCCGAGCTGCTGCACTCGGCGACGGTCGCGGTGGTCGGCGAGGTGCCGCTGGACCGGCTGTGGCACGCGGTGCCCAGCTACCCGACCGTCAGCGAGGTGTGGCTGCGCCTGCTGGAGGCCTACGGCCTCTGAGCGGGTGACCCCGCGCCCCGCGCCGTCAAGGGCCCCGCCGCGCCGGTCGACACCCCGGGGTGGAGCGCGCGGGAGGGACCCGGCGCGGCCGGCGCCCGACCGGGAGGTGGACGTGCCACGACGCACCGCCCGGCGCGCCACCGGCAGCCGGCGCGCGGTCGCGCGGACCGCGTCCACCGCGGTGCTCATCGGCGCCGCGGTCTACCCGGTGTGGCTGCTGCTGCCCGACGAGGCGGTGCTCTCCCCGGCGTGGACGCAGGTCGTCGGCTGGCCGCTGACGTGGCTGGTGCGCCTGGAGGCCGTCCAGCGGCGGCTGGGCGGGGGGCGGCTGGACAACCGGGTGTGGCTGCGGGCCGTCCTCGGCAACCTCGTGCTGGCCCTCGTGCTGGCGCCCACGGGGCTGCCGTTCCTCGTCCCGGTGGCGGCCACCCTGGTGGCCGGGGTGCACGTGTCGTGGTCCGGCGCGCGCGCCGGGCGCCCCTGCGTCCTCGTCGGCCTGCTCGCCACCGCCCTCGTGCAGGTGGGCGTCCACCTCGGCCTGCTGCCCTCCGTGCTGCCCGTGGCGGTCAGCGACGTCGCCGCGGTCGTCACGGCCGTCCTCACGTCCTCGCTCATCGTCAACACGGCGCTGCTGGCGGCCCGGCGCGAGGAGGCCGCGACGGCCCTGGACGCCGAGCGGCGCGCGCACCACGACGAGCTGCGGCACGCCGCCACGCACGACCCCCTGACGGGACTGCTCAACCGCGCCGGCCTGCACGAGCGGCTGAGCGACGAGCTGACCCGCACCGGTCCGCGCGGCGGGACCGCGGTGGTCTACCTGGACCTGGACGGGTTCAAACCGGTCAACGACCGGTGGGGGCACCGGGCGGGCGACGCGCTCCTGCGCCTCGTCGCGCAGCGGCTCGCGGGGACCCTGCGCCCCGGTGACGGCCTGGCGCGGGTCGGCGGCGACGAGTTCGTCGTCGTGCTCACCGGCGTCGGCGGTGCGGGGGACGTCGAGGCGGCCGCCGCGCGCGTCGCCTCCTCGCTGCGGGCGCCGTTCACCGTGGGCGGTGCGCTGGTGCGGGTCGGGGCGAGCACGGGCACGTCCCTCACCCGCGACCCGGCCACCGCTCCCGAGGCGCTGCTGCACGAGGCCGACGTAGCCATGTACGCGGTCAAGGCGCGTCGTCGCCGCCCCGCCGGCCCGGAGGTGCCCACCCCCTCCCCGCCGTGACCCCGCCGGGAGACCCAGCGGGACCACGGCGGGGGGTGGGGTCACTCGGAGGCGGTGGCGGTGTCCCCGCCGCCCTGCTGCGAGCTGGGGGCGCCCACCCAGACGGTCTTCGCGTTCGTGAAGGCGTGCATCCCCAGGTCGGTCAGCTCGCGGCCGTACCCGGACTGCTTGACGCCCCCGAAGGGGAGTTCCGGGTAGCTGGTCGTCATGCCGTTGACGAACACCATCCCGGCCTGCACGTCGCGCACGAACCGCTCGCGCTCGGCCTCGTCGTCGGTCCACACGTTCGAGCCCAGCCCGTACGGGTGGCTGTTGGCGATGTCGATCGCCTCCTCCAGCGACGACACGGTGAACAGCGCCGCGACGGGCCCGAACACCTCCTCGTCGTAGAGGCGCATGTCCTGCGTGACGCCCGTCAGCAGCGTCGGCGGGTAGTACCAGCCCGGGCCGTCGGGGCGCTGCCCACCGGTGACGACGGTGGCGCCCTTCTCGACGGCGTCGCGCACGTACTCCTCGACGTCGTCGCGGCCGGACTCGGTGGCCAGCGGCCCGACCTGCGTGCCCTCCTCGGCCGGGTGCCCCACCCGCAGCGCCGCCAGCTCGTCGGCGAACAGCCGCGTGAACTCCTCCGCGACGTCGGCGTGCACGAAGAACCGCTTGGCCGCGATGCAGCTCTGCCCGTTGTTCTGGCAGCGCGCGGTCGCGGCGACGGAGGCGGCCTTCGCCAGGTCCGCCGAGGGCATGACGACGAACGGGTCGCTGCCGCCCAGTTCCAGGACCGTCGGCTTCAGCTCGTCCCCGGCGATCGAGGCGACCGACTTCCCGGCCGGGGCGCTGCCCGTGAGGGTCGCCGCCACCACGCGCCGGTCGCGCAGCACCCGCTCGATCGAGGACGAACCCACGAGCAGGGTCTGGAACACGTCGTCGGGGAAACCGGCCTTCCGGAACAGCTCCTCCAGGTACAGCGCGGTCTGCGGGACGTTGCTGGCGTGCTTGAGCAGGCCGACGTTCCCGGCCGCCAGGGCCGGTGCGGCGAACCGCATCGCCTGCCACAGCGGGAAGTTCCACGGCATGACGGCCAGCACGACGCCCAGCGGCTGGTGCACGACGTACGCCTCCTGCGCTCCGACGGCCTCCGCGTCGGCCGGGCGCGGCGCGAGGAACTCGTGCGCGTGGTCGGCGTAGTAGCGCAGCGCGGCCACGCACTTGCCGGTCTCGGCCCGGGCCGCGGCCAGGGTCTTGCCCATCTCCGTCGTCATGAGCCGGGCCACGTCGTCGGTGTCGGCCTCCAGGACGTCCGCGGCGCTGCGCAGCCAGCGGACGCGGTCGTCCACGGTCGTCAGCCGGTAGCGCTCGAACGCCGCGGCGGCGCGGGCCACGCGCTCGTCGACGGCCTCGTCGCTCATCGGCTCGAACTCCCGGAGCGTCTCGCCGGTCGCCGGGTCGGTCGTCGCGATCGCCACGGTGCTGTCCTCCTGCGGTTGCTCGTCGCACCGCCGCGGGCCGCGGCGGCGCCCCGGCGAGTACACGCCCCCGCTCCCGCCCCCGCCACCCGGGACGCCCCGCCCCCGCCCGTCGAACCCTGCCGTGATCGTGGATGGTCACGTGTCCACCCGTCCACGATCACCGTGGTCGTGGGCGGTTCACCCGGCACCTCCCCTCCGTGATCTTGCTGGGAATCCCTGCAAGATCACGGAGGGAGGAGTGGTGACGCCGGGGAGGGGACGGGGTGGTCGGGGGAGCGCGGGTCCCGGGGAACGCGAGGGAGGAGGGTCAGAACTCCACGGGGCCGGCGCCGGCGAGGTCGCGGGCGTCGAGGCCGCCCAGCTCGCGCACCTGCTTCAGGTACAGGGCGCGGCCGGTGGGCGACAGCAGGGCGTCGTGCACGGGGAACCCGGTGGGCGCGCCGACGGCGCGCACGAAGTCGATCGTCTCCTTGCTCGCCGCCCACGGAGCGTTCAGCGGCACCGCGAGCACGTCCACCCCCTCGGGCACGGCGCCGTAGGAGTCGCCGGGGTGGAACAGCGTCGGCTCGCCCGGCGCGCGCACGAGCAGCCCGACGTTGCCGATGCGCGGCAGGTCGGCGTGGATGACGGCGTGCTGCCCGCCCACGGCCTCCACGCTCGCCCCGCCCACCTCGACGGTCGAGCCCGCCCGCAGCGCCGCCGCCTCGATCCCGGCCTCCCGCAGGGCCGCCGCCGCCTCCGGCTCGGCGTGCAGGGCCACCCCGCCGCAGGACTCCAGCAGCAGCGGCAGCCGCTCGACGTCCACGTGGTCGGGGTGGGCGTGGGTGACGAGGACCGCGTCGAGGTCCTGCAGCTCCTCGAAGCCGGAGCTGAAGGTGCCCGGGTCGAGCAGGACCCGCGCGGTGCCCGTCTCCACGAGCACGCAGGCGTGCCCCAGGTGCGTGATGCGCATGAGCCCATCGTGGCGCCGTCGCCCACCGGCCCGCACCTGCGCGCCCCTCCCGCGGCCGGGTGGGGCGCGGATACGCTCCGCCACGACCCGTGGGAGGACGACGATGACAGCGGTGGACCTGGTGCTGCGGGCGACGCGCGCCGTCGTCGACGGCGCCGAGCGGGCGTGCTCGATCGGCGTGCGCGACGGGCGCGTCACGGGCGTGGAGGCGTACGGGGTGGCGTGGGACGCCGCCCGCGAGGACGTCCTGGGCGAGGACGAGGTGCTGCTGCCCGGTCTCGTCGACGTCCACGCGCGCGTCAGCGGGCCCGGCCGCTCGGACCTGGTCGCCGTCACCCGGGCCGCGGCCGCCGGCGGGACGACGACGCTGCTGGACACGGCCGCCGGCGGCTTCCCGCCGGTGCTGGACCCGGTGGCGCTGGCGGTGCGGCGGGCCGCGGCGCTGGACCGGGTCGCCGTCGACGTCGGCTCCTGGGGCGCCGTCGCGCCCGGCGGCGCGGGCTCGCTGCTGCCCCTGCACGAGGCGGGCGTGTTCGGCGCGGAGTGCGCGCTGCGCCTGCCGGACGCGGACGCCTGGCCGGCCCCCGCGCCGGTCACCGGCGGGCCCGCGCCCCTGGACGCCGGCGAGCTGGCGGCGGTGGCGGGGCAGCTGGCACGCGTGGACGGCCTGCTCCTGGTCCACCTCCCGGGCGCCGCGGCGGCCGACCGGCCGGACGCCCCGGCCGGGTCGGACGGGTCGGACGGCGAGGCCGCGCTCGTGCGGGCCGTGGCCGACGCGGCGGCCCTCACCGGTGTCCGCGCCCACGTGGCGCCCGTGACCTCGGCGGCCGGGGTCGCCGAGGTCGCCCGCGCCCGCACGGCCGGGGTGCGGCTGACCGCGGGCACCCGCCCGGGCGACCTCGCCCTCGACGCCCCGCACCGGCGGGCCGACCGGGAGGCGCTGTGGGCGGGACTGCTCGCGGGCACCGTCGACGCCGTCTCCTCCGGCCCGGCGCCGGGAGCTCCCGGGGCGGTCCGCGCCGAGGCCCTGCGCTCGCGCCTGCCGCTGGTGTGGACGCTGGCCCGCGCGCGCGGGGTGCCGCTGGCCGCGGTCGCCGGCTGGACGGCGACCCGTCCCGCGGCCCTGGCCGGGCTGGAGGACCGGGGCCGGCTGGCGGAGGGAGCGCTCGCCGACGCCGTCGTCCTGGCGCCCGACGAGGAGACGGGGCCACCCGCCGGCCCGTCGGCGCCGCGGGACGCGGCGCTGACCGGCGCCGTGCGGCGCACGCTGCTGCGCGGCCGCGTCGTGGCCGAGCGCCCGCGCGGGCGCCTGCTGCGCGCGCCGGCCCGGGTGACGGGCTGACGTCCCCGGTCAGCGCCGCGCGCCCCGCGGGCGGGCGGCGTCCCACTCGGCGTTGACGACGCCGCCCGTCAGGACGACCACGCTGGTCAACCAGCTCAGCAGCAGGGCCGCGAGGACCACGCCGAGGAACTGCACGCCGATCTGGACGGCGGCGGGGCCGCCGTCCACGTCGGGCGTCCGCGGCCCGGCGACCTCCAGGTAGGTGCGGAACCCCACCGCCAGGAGCAGCAGGCCCGCGGTGGACAGCGCGGCGCCGGGCAGGGCGTCCCGCCACCGCGTCGGGGCGGTCTGCCCGACGGTGTACAGCCACGCCAGGAACACCACGACCCCGGCGACGAGGACGGGCCACCGCACCACCCCCCACGCGCCGGCGAAGGCCTCCCCGGCCCCGGCCCGGTCGGCCAGCTGCTGGCCGCCGCCGAGCAGGGGACCGACCACCACGAGCGTGAGGCCGCTGACGACGAGGACGACGGAGGCCACCGTGAACAGCAGCGCCAGGCCCCACAGCTGGACGATCCCGCGCCGCTCCTGCACCCGGTACGCCTCGCCGAGGGTGCGCACGGCGGCCCGGAACACCCTGCTGCCGAGGAACAGGGCCGCGGCCACGCTGGTCAGGGCCACCCCCACCTGCTCCTCGGCCAGCAGCTGCTCCACCAGGGGCACGGCCACGTCGTCGGCCAGGTCGGGGCTGAGCACGGCGCGGACGGCGTCCGTGAGGGTGGACTGCACCTGGTCCGCCACCCCCGGGCCCAGGACGGTGCGCACGAGCCCGAGGCTGGCGCCGACCATCGTCACGAGCGGGACGAGGGAGACGACGAGGTAGTAGGCGGCCTCCGCGGCCAGTCCCGCCACGCGCACCTCGACGAACCGCCGGGCGACGCGGACGGCGACGAGCACGGGGTTGCGCCCGGCCAGGCGCAGCCCGCTGCGGCCGGCGCGCGCCTCGAGCCGGTCGAGGACCCGCGGGCGGTCGGCGGCCATGGTGCTCCCGTCGTCGCTGCCGTCACGTCCCTCGACGCCGGTCCCCGGACGCTACGGCGTGCCGTGACCGGGCGCGACGGGTGGGACGGTCGGGTGACGCACCTCGGCCGGACGGGTGGGCCGGGGGGCCGCGCGGCAGCGGGCCGGAGCCGGAGCTCCACCATCGGTGACGCGACGACCACGGGGAGCCCGTCCCGGTGGCGTCGGGCCGGGAGGCACCGATGGACGACCGCACGAGACTCACCGCGCTGGCAGCTCCCCGGGCGCTGAGCGCCGCCGCGACGGGCGCGGTGGCCACCGGGGCGACGGCCTCGCTGACGCTGCTGGCCGTCGCCGGCCCGGGCGCGTGCGCGCTGGCGGCCGGCGCGGCCCTCGGGGTGTCCGGCCTGCTGCGCCGGGCCGCGCGTCAGGCCGCCGCGGCGGAGGTGCTGGCCGTGGCGGTCGCCCCCGCGCCGGGCGCCCCGGCGGGCGGTTCGCCGTCCGGGCGGGTCCCGTCCGGCGGCGGCCCGCTCGTCCCGGCGCCGCGCACCCCCTCGCCGCCGCTGGGCATCCCGCCGGAAGGGGCGCTGCCGCCGGCGGGGCGGGTGCTGGAGTCCACGGGCACGGTGAGGCTGACGGCGTAGCCGCTGCTGACGTCGCCGGTGACGGTGGCGAGCTGGCGCTCGCCACCGTCGTCGCCGAAGACGTTGTCCGACTCCAGGGACACCTGCGCGAGGTTGGCGACCGAGGCCTCGTAGCCGCTGGTGGCGTAGACGGTCCCGCACACGTCCTGCGGCAGCGCGACCTGGGAGATCGCGACGGCGTTCGCCTCGTCGGCGGTGCTGTCCAGGTCGGGGTAGACCTCGAAGTGGACGTGCGGCCAGCGCCCGGAGTAGCAGGCGGGGAAGACGCTCGTGAACCTGACCTTCCCGTCCGCGCCGACGACCTGGACGCCGCGCAGGTAGTTCTCGTCCTCGACGCCCTCGGAGTACATCGAGTAGCGGCCCTCGCGGTCGCAGTGCCAGACGTAGACGGCGGCGCCCTCGCGGGGGACGTCCCCGCCGACGACGTCCACGACGTCGAGCGTCAGGGTCATCGGGACGCCCTGGGCGGTGCCGCCGGCGGTGCCGAAGCTGGAGCGGATGTCGCTGCGCACCACGCCGCTCTCCTCCAGGACGTCCGGGCCGTTGGAGCCGTCGGCGGGGTAGGGGCCGGCGGTCTCGTCGGGGATCTCGGTCAGCGCCCCGGCCGACGTGGTGCCGGCCTGCGAGTCGCCGCCGCAGGCCGCCAGGCCCAGGGCGGCGCCGACGGCCAAGCCGTGCAGGACGCGGCGGCGCTGCAGCAGGGTGCCGACGTCGAAGGCCAGGCCCTGGTCCTCGACGTCCTCGTGCGGGCGGGCCAGGGCGCGCCCCTCGAACGTGGGGACGGTCTCGTCCCGGGTGTCGCGGTCCACGGGTTCCTCCAGTCGCTGTTCCTGCCGGGCACCACGACCATCGGCCGCGGAACCCTGCGGCGGCGGTGCGCCGCGTGGGAGCGAGCTGTGAGGTGCGGGTCAGGGTGCCGGGTCGAAGAACTCCGGCACGGCGCGCAGCGCCTCGCCCATCGCGGCGACCCCGTCGAACTGGAACCCCAGCTGGGTGGCGTAGGCCGCGCACGCGGCGACCTTGGCGTCCAGCTCGGCGGCGGTGGGCCGTCGGGCTGCGCCGCACGGGGTCTGGGCGCCCGGGCGCAGCAGGTAGGGGGTGTCGGCCCACCGCGAGACCGGCAGGTCCCGTCCGGCGCGCAGCAGGTCGACGGCGTCGCGCACGTGCCGGTGGTCGACGTGGTCGCCGAGGGCCTGCGGGCCGAGCACGAGGTCCACACCGTCCCCGAACTCCTCGTCCAGCACGTGACGCACGTGCTCGGCGACCGCCTCGGGCTGGTCCTCGTCGCCGGCCACCACGTCGCCGAAGAGGGCGGCCGCGCTGCCGTAGCCGCGGTGCGGGGCCTCGGCCAGCGGCAGGTGCCGACCGCGCACGCCGAGCGCGCGGACCGCCGCGGCGTCCTCGGCGCGCCGCAGCGCCATGTAGTCGACGTCCGCGTCCAGGCCCTTGTCGAGCTGGCAGGCCAGCGCGAAACCCCGCGGGTCCGGGACGGTGGCGGTGTAGACGGTGAGCAGCAGCACGTCGGCGCCGGCCGCGGCCAGCCCGGCGAGGAACCCGCCGGCGGAGAACGCGGCGTCGTCCAGGTGCGGGGACACCGCGACGACGCGCCGGGGGACGGGGGCAGCGGCGCTCACAGCAGGTGCGGGGCCGCGAGGAACCGGCACGGGTCGCCGTCCGCGGCGGGTTCCACGCCCCGCCCGGCGCTGGTGACCCGCTCGGGCTCGGGCAGCGCCGTCCACGAGGTGTCGGGCCGCGTGCCGGCCAGCCGCTCGTACACGGCCTCGATCCGGTCGGTCAACGCCGGCCACGACCACACGTCGCGCACCTCCTGCAGCGCCTTGCCGGCCAGCTCGCGCGCCAGGTCGGGGTCGTCGAGCAGGCGGCGCAGCGCGTCCGTCAGCCCGGCCACGTCGCCGACCTCGTGCAGCAGGCCGTTCTCGCCGTCGCGCACGCAGTCCACGACGCCGACGCTGCGGGTCGTGACGACGGGCAGCCCGGCGGCCATCGCCTCGAGGATCGTGTTGGAGAAACCCTCGGAGGAGGTGGGGGAGCAGAACACGTCGGTGCCGGCGTAGACGGACGGGGCGTCGGCGTAGGCGACGTACCCGCGCTGCTCGACGGCGCCGCCCAGGCCCAGCTCGTCCACCAGCGCCGCGACCGCGGCGACGTCGGGGCCGATGCCGGAGACGACCAGCCGGACCGGGCGCCCCTCGGCGCGCAGCGCGGCCAGCGCGTGCAGCAGGTCCAGCACGCCCTTGCGCCGGTCCACCCGGCCGTGGAACACCAGCGTGGTGACGCCGTCGCCGTCGCGGTCGAGCGAGCCCACGGCCTCCTCCGACGGCGGGGTGAACGCGCGGGTGTCGGTGGCCCCGCCCAGCAGCGTGAACCGCTCCGGGTCGGTGCCGTGGTGCTCGACGACCTCGTCGGCGAAGGTGCGCGAGCCGATGAGCACGGCGTCCGCGCGGTCGAGGACGGTGCGGATCCCCACCGAGTGCTCGCGGCAGCACAGCCCGACCCAGTGCCCGTCGCCGCCCTGCACGCTGACCACGCTGGGCACGCCCAGCTGCGCGGACGCCTCGAGCACGGCCGCGCCCACGGGCCAGGCGTACTGCGCGTGCAGCAGGTCGAACGGCTCCTCCTCGTGCAGGCGCGCGACGGTCTCGCGCATGGTCGCGATGTCGGCGCCGAAGTCGGCTGGCAGCCCGTCGGCCACCCGCTGCTCCCCGAGGGCCTCCAGACCGACCGCGCGCACCCCGGCCGGCACCCGGTCCGCGGGCGGGGGACCGCCGCCGTACACGGCGGAACCGGCCGCGTCGCCGCGGTACTGCGAGACGAGGACGACGTCGTGCCCGCGGCGGACCAGCTCCTCCAGCAGCTTCTCCGCGTACACGCTCATCCCGGACACCGCCGGCCAGTAGCGCCGGCTGACGAAGCAGATCCTCACGCCGTCCACCCCTCCCGGCGGGCCACGGCCGCCGCGTGCAGGCCCGGTTCGCGGTACAGCGGGTACAGGTCGCCGAGGACGCGGTCCACGGCGGCGCGGTCCAGCCACGCGGGGCCGCCCAGGCGCTCGGTCGCAGCCGCGGTCAGGTGCACGGGCGCGGCGGTGTCCGGCACGCCGGCCTCCCCCGGGACGCCCAGGCCGGCGATGCCGTGCAGGCCGGTGCGCCCGTCCCCGCGGGCCAGCAGGTCAGCGACGCCGCGCTCGCCGACGCGGCCGTAGCTCATGACCTCCACCTCCAGACCGGGCACGACGACGCGGGCCACGGCCACCCCGTCGCCGGGGCGCGAGCAGTCCAGGACGAGGACGTCGAGACCGCGGGAGACCAGCAGCGCCACCAGGTGCTCGCACAGCGCCCGCTGCGGGTCGGCGCCCGCGGGGGCCGACCAGGTGGGCAGGGCGTCGAACGGCACGCGGGTGCGCTCGGCGAGCACGACGGGTTCCAGCAGCGCGCGCAGCGCGTCGGCGTCCATGTCGAGCCAGCGCAGCATCCCGCGCAGCGCGCGGGGTTCGGCGCTCTCGGGGCGGGCGGCGTAGCGCTCCAGGTACCCGGGCGGGCTGATCGCCTCGACGGCCTCCAGCGAGCCGTGCGTGAACGCCTTGCGCGAGCGGGCGGCGGCGAACTCCTGCACCGCCTTGCGCAGCGCGGTCTCCCGGTCCGGGTGGGCGGCCTCGCCGGCGGCGGTCACCATGACCGGCTGCAGCGGGTCGTCGTCGGCGCCGACGACGGTGATGTTCGCGACGCCCCACCAGTCGTTGGCCAGCTTGGGGACCACGCGAACCCCGGCGGCGCGCAGCCGGCGCAGCGCCTCGCGGGTGGCGGGGTCGCGCACCAGCTCGTCGTCCGGGCCGAGGTCGAGCACCACGCCGGTGTCCAGCGCGCGGAAGCGGGTGCCGTTGCCGTCGCGCTGCAGGAGTTCGCCGATGCCGTGGGCGACGGCGCGCTCCAGGGTGTCCCCGGCGCCCAGGCCGTTGCCGTGCCGGGTCACCAGGTGCGGCAGGTCGTCCACGAGGCCCGGCGGCAGGCCCTCGGTGTCGCGCACCACGACGTCCAGGGGTGCCCACACCGTCTGCCCGGTGCCCCAGCGCGTCAGCGGCAGCCAGTTCAGCGGCGCGTCCGGCGAGTACGGCGCACCCGCGTCCAGGCACAGCGACGGCGGGTCCACCACGGCGTCGGCGCCCAGCTCGGCGACGAGCTCGCGGTAGCTGGCGCGCCGGTGCTCCAGGGAGGCCGCGCGCTCGCGCAGCAGCCCCAGCTCGGTGGACTCCCCCCAGCTGGAGCGGCGGGCGTCGGCGTCGGTGGCGCCGTAGCCGTGCCCGGCCGCCGGGGCGCCGACGCTGTCGGGGGCGATCGTCCACCACGACGGCACGCCCACGGTGTCGAGGCGGTAGGTGGGGAACTCCACCCGGTCGTGCTCGCCGAGGACACCGCGGAAGCGGTCGGTGACGTCGTGGTCGGTGCCCGTCTCGACGTCGTGCTCGACGGTCAGCGGGTGCGGGCGCGCGGGGGCGCTCACGCGAGGACCGTCCGCGACGGCGCCAGCACGTCCATCGGCACGGGCGCCGCCGACGGCGGGTTCGCCAGCATGTGGTCCACCAGCGCCAGCACGTGCCGCGTGGTGACGCCGGCGGCGAACTCGAACGGGCTGAACACCGTGTCGAACTCCAGGGCGCCGACGATCTCGCGCATCTGCCGCAGCTCGGCGCGCGAGAGGGGGATCTGCGCGTGGAACGCCTTGTGGGCGCTCAGGGCGCGCGCGCTCCCGTCCTCGTCGAGGTCGATCTTCAGGGAGTCCCCGCAGAACAGCAGGCCGCGGCCGGCGTCGTGCAGGACGCTGTGACCGGGGAAGTGCCCACCGGTGCGCACGAGGGTGATGCCGGGTGCCAGCTCCAGCTCGTCGTCGGCGGGCCAGGTCACCCGGAACGCCTTCGTCCACGTCAGGTCGTGCACGCCGACGGAGACCACCGGCGGGTCCAGCTCGTCCTGCAGCTGCCACAGCCCGCCGAACCCGTGCACGTGGCTGGAGGCCAGCACCCGCAGGCCGCCGCGGCGGCGCAGCTCGGCCAGCGCGTCCGCGGTGTACCAGGGAGCCGCCTCGAACCCGAGCAGGCCGTCGGCGGTCTCCAGCACCCAGCCGTGCGAGCCGAGCCCCACGACGGGGTCGCACCAGAACTCCGTGACACCCGGCACGGCCTCGCGCCACGACGTCGTCACCAGGGCGTCCACCTCCGGCGCGGTGCGGAACGCGAAACCCCCCTCGGGCAGCTCGTTGCGCACGTCCGCGCACACCGGGCACTGCGGCGGCGGCGTGTGCGGGAACCAGCGCTGCCAGTGCCCGCAGTTGGTGCAGGAGTAGGCCTGGTGGCTGCGGTGCGCGCGCGTGGGCAGCGGCGCCAGTTCCGCGATGCGCACGTCGCGCAGGTCGTGGGCGTCGTTCGGACCGGTCACGAGGGGACCTCCTGGGCGGACAGCGTCGGGTGCGGGGCGGAGCGGGGGACGCCGGAGCCGAGGGCGTCGTGCAGCAGGTGCAGCAGGCGCAGGTCGCGCGCCAGCGGGAACGGCCAGGAGGCCGGGTCGGCCAGGTGCTCCTCGACGGCGCGCACCTGCGCGGCGAACGGCGACAGCTCCGCGTCGAACGGCACGTCGGACGCCTCGCCGGTGGCGGTGTCCAGCAGTTCCAGCCGGCCGCCCGCGGTCTGGCCCATGGTGTCGGTGGCGACGAGCTGCGCGGCGGTGCCGACGACCTCCAGCCGGCGGCGCGGCAGCGTCTCGACGGTGTTGAAGGAGTTGTGGATCGTCACCAGCGTCCCGCTGCCGGTGGCGCCCACGAGCACCGAGCCGTCGTCGACGGCGTAGTCGTGGACGCGGTGCTGCACGAGGGTGGTGGCGCGCTCGACGTCCTCGCCCAGCAGCGCGCCGACGAGGTCGAGGCCGTGCGGGGCCAGGTCCACGTAGGCGCCGCCGCCGGCGCGGGCGGGGTCCACGCGCCAGTTGTCGCCCGTGGTGCTGCCCGGCGGCGACCAGCCCGGCGGCAGCCAGCAGCCGTAGACGATCCGGACCGCGGTCACCGTGCCCAGCCGGCCGCTCGCCACGAGGTCGGCGGCGGCCCGGTGGGCGGGGTGCCAGCGCTGGTCGAAGGCGGTCGCGGCGAGCACGCCCGCGCCCTCGCAGGCGGCCACGAGCTCCGCCGCGTCCGGCAGGGCGGCCGCCAGCGGCTTCTCGCACAGCACCGCCAGCCCGGCCGCGGCCGCCGCGGCGGCGACCTCGCGGTGGGCGTGGTTGGGGGTGGCCACGTACGCCACCCGCGCGCCGGGGGTGGCGAAGGCGTCGGCGAGGTCGTCGGTGGCGCGGGCGCCGGGGAAGCGCTCGGCCAGCGCGCGCGCCGCGGCGAGGTCGCGGTCGACGACGGCGACGACGCGGCTGGTGGGGGAGGCGGCCAGCGCGGGGGCCATGTGGTCGCGGGCGACCCAGCCGGCACCGGCGATCACCCAGCCGGTCGTCGTGGGCTCGGGTTCGGTGGTCACCAGTGCTCCGGGAGGTCGAGGAGGACCCGGCGGCGGGCCCACGCGGTGGGGTCGGCGGCCAGCTCGTCCTGCGGCGGCAGCCGTTCGGGCAGGTGGGGCGAGCGGTCGGCGTAGTCGTCGGCGTAGCGCGGGGAGGGCCACGCCAGGCGCCCGTCGGGGCCGTACAGGGGGTTGGGGCGCAGCGCCCGCCCGGGCACGGGCAGCCCGTGGGCGGGGGCGCCGGGCTCGGGCGAGCCGTCGGCGCGCCCGCCCAGCACGAGGCTGACGTGGGTGGCGCCGGCCAGCTCGGCGGCCGGGCGGGGGGCGGCCGGGCGGCCGGTGACGACCTCCTCGACCAGGTCGGCGTCGTCGAACAGCAGCGCGCCGGGGAACCAGGACGCCAGGTCCTGCGGCGTCATCCGCTGCCCGGACACCGGGCCGGGCCGGGCGCCGTTGGGCACCGAGCCGACGGCGACGAGCCCGCCCGGCCCGGCCAGCTCGCGCAGGCGGCGCGCGGTGGCGGGCGGGTCGGGCAGGAAGTAGAAGGCGTCGTGGCACAGCACGACGCGGTCGTCGCCGTCGCCGAGCGCGACCTCGACCTCCGGCGGCCACGCCCGCGCGGCGTCGGCCACCACGAGCGCGACGTCGTCGCCGCCGGGCACGTCGGCCAGCACGAACCGGCGCGCCAGCCACAGCTTGGCGTGCACGACGTCGACGCCGGTCAGCCGCCGCGCCCCGCGCAGGGCCAGTTCGCGCAGCAGCACGCCGGTGCCGGCGGCCACCTCCAGCACCGCCGGGGCGCCCGGTCCCGTGCCCGGCCACGCGCGGTCCAGCAGCGCCAGCCCGGCCAGGAACGCCGGGTCGGACCAGCGGTAGCGCAGGTAGTCCCCGACGCGGCCCAGCCGCAGCGCCTCCACCGCCCGCGACAGGGTGGGCGAGGCCGCGGCCTCGCGCGCCTCGTCCACGCTGGGCGGCGCCTCGTGCCACCAGTCGTCGTTGTCGCGCAGCAGCAGCGCCCGCGCGGCCGCGTCGTCGCCGCCGGCCAGCGCGTCCACCGCGGCCAGGGCCAGGTCCTCGCGCCCGGCGCGGCGGAACGGTATGCCGTCCAGGTCCGGCCACGGGGCGCCGCCGGGCAGCGCGGGGAACGCCGGCGCGGTCGCCGTCACCGGACGGGCAGCCCGGCGTCGGCCAGCAGGCGCAGCTGGAACTCCTGCACCGGCCCGGGGTGGACGATGTCGAGGTCGTCCAGGGCCTGCGCGGCGGTGAAACCCGCCGCGCGCGCGTGGTGGTGAACCTGCAGGACGCGGTCCAGGACGTCCGCCGACGTGCACGCGCGGCCCAGCGCGCTGCCGACGTCCTCGCGCAGCGGCAG
Organism: Kineococcus haloalkalitolerans; assembly: GCF_050871905.1. Classification (NCBI taxonomy): domain Bacteria; kingdom Bacillati; phylum Actinomycetota; class Actinomycetes; order Kineosporiales; family Kineosporiaceae; genus Kineococcus; species Kineococcus haloalkalitolerans. The sequence continues at coordinate 2,224 of NZ_JBJLSH010000009.1, read as the reverse complement.
CAGTTCCCGCAGCCGGTCGGCCAGGCGCGCGGGCAGCTGCGCCAGCGAGCGTTCCTGCAGGGCGTCCAGCACCCGCGGGGCCAGGTCGCCCAGCAGCACCTCGCCGCCGAAACCCGCGTCGGGCAGGTCGGCGTTGGGCAGGTGGTGGGCCAGCATGGTGAGGAACGCCTCGCCGCGGTCGACGCCGTGCAGCGGGGCCAGCAGGCCCGCGTACACGGCCGTGGTGAAGCAGTGGTCGCCGTGGCTCTCGGGGGGTTCCACGACCACCCGCGGGCGGGTGGGGTGGGTGGCCCCGGCGCGCGGCTGGCGCACCAGCGCCTCGGCGAACGGCGGCGGCGCGGGCAGCGTCCCGCCCGGTGCGGTCCCGTCGGAGGCGTTGCCGCTCAACGCGTCCCGCAGGTCGGAGAGTTCACCCAGGGTTCGCCCCGCCGTCGACGTGACGGCGTCGAAACCCCGCTGGAGCACGTCCACGACCTCCTCGGACGACAACCCCGCCAGGCGCAGCACGCCCGCGTCCACGCCCGCCAGGCGCGTCGCCGCGAGCGCCGCGGCGGTCTCGGTGCGGGCGACGTCGGCCGGTTCCTCGCCGGCCAGCAGGCGGCGCCAGGAACGCAGGAACGCGCGGTCGGCGAGCGAGAGGGGGCTGCGCGCGTCGCGCAGGCGCTTGAGGTCGCCCAGCTCGCGGAACAGCTGGACGGCGGGGCCGAGCGCGAGCGGCGCGGCGGTGTCGGTCGCGGGGGCCGGCGTCATCGTCGGCCGCCGGTCCGGGGCGCGCGCGAGCGCCGGGCGCCCGGTCGTTGGAGCGTCACCCGCGCCACACTCCCCGGCGCGGGACGTGAGCGCAACCGTAGGACCGGTCCAGCCGCGAGGGACACGGGTTCGGCACGCGCGCGGCGCCCGCTCCGTGTGAAGCTGCCCCCACCCCTTCCCGCGGACGTCCCGTCCCCGCTGCGCACCGCCCGTGGCCGCCGTCCGACGGCCACCGACGACGAGGAGCCCGGAGTGCCCCTGAACACCCCCGCCCTGCGGCTGGCGTACAACGCCAACGGCTTGCGCTCGGTCGACCTGCCCACCGCCGTGCGCACGCTGGCCGACGCCGGGTACGACGGCATCGAGCTGTCGCTGAACGCCCAGCACGTCGACCCGTGGTCGTTCGCCGAGCGCGAGGCCGACGCCCTGCGCGCGGTGCTGGAGGAGACGGGCCTGGTGGCGTGCAGCCTGGCCACCGGCGACCCGCACCTGCTCAGCCCGCTGCCGTTCGAGCCCGCGCTCGTGGACCCGGACCCCGCCGAGCGCGCCCGGCGCCTGGACCTGCTGCGGCGCGGGGTGCGGATCGGCGTGCGCGCGGGGGTGCCGCTCGTGGTGTTCTCCACCGGCAGCCGCCACCCCGCGGTGGACGCCGCGCAGGCCGACGCGTGGCTGGACGAGGGGGTCGCCGTCCTGCTGGAGACCCTGGAGCGCGAGCTGGACGCCGTCGGCGCGCCGCGCGGCAGCACCGTGCTGGGCGTGGAGCCGGAGCCGGGCTTCCACTGCCAGACCAACGCCGAGGTGGCCGCGCTCATCGCCCGCACGGGCAGCGAGGACCTGTGGCTGAGCCAGGACCTCGGGCACACCAACGTGGTCGAGGAGGACTACCTGGGCTCGCTGGAGCGGCACCTGCCGCTGACCCGGCACCTGCAGGTGGAGGACATCGCCGGCCGCGTGCACGCGCACCTGGTGCCCGGTGACGGGGACGTCGACTTCGCGGCCGTGGGGCGGGCGCTGGCCGGGCACGAGGGCTGGCTCAGCGTGGAGCTGTACGACCACGACCCCGTGCACGCCGAGGCGGCCGCGCGCGCCCGCGAGCACCTGCTGCGGCACCTGCCGGGCCTGAGCGCCCCGGCCGGCGGCGCGGACGGGGGGCGCCGCGTGCTCGACCTCGACGCCGGGCGCGGGGCGGGCGCGCGCCGCTGAGACCGCGGACCCGGGGGGGGGGGGGGGGGGGGGGGGGGGGGGGGGGGGGGGGGGGGGTGGGGGGGGGGGGGGGGGGGGGGGGGGGGGGGGGGGGGGTGGGGGGGGGGGGGGGGGGGGGGGGGGGGGGGGGCGCCGGCCGCCCCCCCCCCCCCACCGCAGAAGCCTAGCCGTCCGCGCCGGGGACCCTACACGGCGCAGCGGCCCGCAGCTCGCGGGTGCCGCGCCGTCCGTCGGGGTACCCGGATTCGAACCGGGGGCCTTCCGCTCCCAA